>NZ_JANQDA010000013.1:0-50844 GCF_024723655.1 Campylobacter sp. RM5063
TAATAAAAGCAAACAGTTTTTAAGAAGTTTAGTGAATTTTTAGAAGAATATCATATTTTTCCTATAAATTCTAATATTAGGAAAAGAGATATCTAAAAAATTTTATCTCATCTAATGATAATATAATTAATAATATAGCAAATATAGCACTTATTACAAAAGAATCTAATAATAAAATCAATAATAAAAATCCAAGCACATATATAAAAGAGTTGCTAAATAAAAAAATACAAGATAATCAACAAGAACAATTTTTTAAAGATTTAGAAACACATTTTATAACAAAAGATATGGTTGAATATTTATGTAATGATGATTTTGAGAATTTTATTATTAGTCGAACAGCTTTAATTTATGATTATATGAAAAACATTACTTAAATTCATAGGATAACTATGTTATCCTATACTATAAAATTGTATATCAACAAGATATAGTAAAAACTTTAAATAATTTTTATTTTAAGCTTTCTAGCATAAAATTCATCATAATCCAAACGCTTGAAAGTATAGTTACTGTAGTTGCTACTGCAGTACCTAAAAGCCAATAAAGTGCTTTTTGCTTAGCGCTAGAAATTTGTTCTGAGAATTCAGTTTTAATTTCAGCTATTTCGGTTTTAATAATTCCTTCTAGTCTTGCAACTTCAGAATAAATTAAACTTTCCAATCTTTTAATCTCTGATTGAAATAAATCTTTACTTACAAGCTCTTGTCTTATTTCTTCTATAGTTTGATTTTTAAGATTTTCAAAATTCAATCTTTGAGTAGTTGCTCTACCATTAACAAGCTCTTCAAAAGCTTTAATTAATTTTTGTGATTGTTCAGGATTAGAAAAAATACTTTCCAATAAAGCTTTAAAACTTTCATTAAGTATATACTCTTTTTGCTGAGCCATAATATTTCCTTGCATATTTAATCCTTTGTCATTATAACACAATTTTTTGATACCAAACTTTTGTGTTTGGTTTGTATTTAAAACCTAGTTGTTTTAGATTTTCAGTTGAATTATAAGTATTGCCAGTTACTGTTGCATATTCACCTATAATTTCAATATCTAAACCTAGTGCCTTTACAGCATTTGTCAAATATTCCAAAGAAATTGCATTTTCTTCATCAGGAATGGTAGTATTTTGAACAGCTTCTGTATCAATAATGATTTCATCTTCTGTAATACCAACACCCATTTCTTCAGCAGAATATAATCCACTTACATTAAATGCCTTTCTTAAAGCTTGACTTTCTGCAACCTTTTTTAGCATAGTATCAGGCTTTGAAGCCCAAAAAGTTGTTATTTTGTCTTGATTTGTTTTTTGCACATATTCACTATATGCAACTTCAACTATAAAAGGTTTATCGCTATCAGTTCTATAAACTTAACAAATTGCAACCAAATCTTGAGTGTATTGCCATTGATTATTCACTAATTTTGGATAGTTTTTAATCTCACTATAAGAACGAATACCACCAAATTTTCCGCTTTTGTGAGTAATAGCCAAAAAGCCATCTCTACCCACTAAAGGTTCTATTTTTTCAACCCACACATCTTTACCATTTTTTGTAACTTTTGCCTTACGAGGAACAAAAAATACTTGGCGTAAGAAAGGATCTAGACCATATTTAGTTGCAACACTAAGACAATATTTTATTTCTGTTTTATTACTCCCAACTTATAGAGTGTGTTAAAAGCTAAAGACTAACTTTTTCTTTCATTAGTATATTTATTGTTAAAATAATGAGCTGTTAAAACCAATGTGCCAAAAATAAGAGTGATAGCACCAAATTAAAATAGCTATATTATAACCATCCATTCTCTCTTATTTTCTTTCAAAAAAAGATCAATCTTTAAGAAAGATCGATGATAGTGCAACTATCGCCCATTTGCAAACCATAAAGACTATTTATAAATAATCCTACGCCAATAGATTCTATGAATCTTAAGATTACTTTTGCAGGTATTTTTATAAATAATGCTTTTTAAATTTTTATTTATATTGTTATTTTGCAATAAAAAATAAAAGCTAAAAGATATAAACATGCTTCTAATAATAAAATATCAAAATCAATTATTTTTTATTATTATCGGTTTTTTTATCTTTATCAAAGTCATAAAATGTCACAAATATGGCAACTACTATTGCAAAGGCTAATACAATATATTGTCCCATTTTGTTTCCTTTTTTTGTTATAAAAATTATTAAATTAATATATTATCTAATCAACTTTAAAAATACAATATTATTTTTTAATTATAATATTTCAAAGATCTAGCTTTTATCAACTTTGTATTATATCCATAATTGCTTTGTTGATATTTTTGATATTTATGAAATCTACAAATTTCTACTAAGAATAGTTTAAATAATATATTTACAGAAAAAAATTATTTATAAGTTATAAAGTCTATTTTTGATATATTCTTTATATTATTAGCTTAGGATTTTTAGTAGGTGCAAGCGAAACTATTTTTGAAATTATCTTGGAAAAATTAAAATAGGCAAAATTAAATAATAAAACAAAAGGATAGGCATGTTTAAAAACGAAGAATATATAAAACAGAGAAAAGTATTATGGATAAAAAGTTTTGAAGCTTTTAAAGATGATGAAGAATTTCACAAAGAACAGTTAGAACTTGCCAAAGCAGGAATAAATGATGGATTTGAGGAAGATCAATTATATGAATTAAACCAAAATTGCAAAAATAAGACAAAACAAACTTACTCATAAATATTTAAATTGTTTTAGCTAAAAAAACCAATTTTAGATATTATTGATTAATCTATATATAATCACAATATAAAAAAAGAAGTAGGGCTTTTTATAATATTATTTTAAATACCATTATATTGTTCTAATAATTTTCTAAAATAATATAGATTACTTTGAGTTAGATTATTTAGTGAATTTTTATCAATCTCACGCTGATCATTGCAAAAAACAGCGATATTGCAAAAATACTTTTCAGCATTTTCTATACATCCACCTTTATTTAATATTTGAGAATATAAATCGTTAGTAGATGATTTAAAATTCTTACTATCGCTATATCCTAATTTTTTATAAAAATTTGTTTTGTTATTTTTACTATTATCTACAAAATGAAATCTAAGCCAATCTTCAAAATCATCAAGAGTAAGAAATAAATGTATATCTTTTGACTTTTTTATATGTTTTATAAGTTTTTCTAAAATTTTTAACTCATTAGTATCACTTTTTGCTCTATCTAGATCCATTACAATAATAAGCTTATCAATATAAGGTGCTTTTTCTATTTTATAAAGAATGTTTTTATATGAATTATTATTTTTTAAATTTTTTACATCTATTTTAATATTATCATAATTTAGATATTTAAAAAGGGAATTAAAATAATCTTCTTCTGTTTTACCTTCACACCAAATCTGTAATACTGGGTTTTGTTTTTTTATTCATCATAAAGCCCTTTTAAATAATCAATATATGCTTTTTTCTTTTCGCTTCTAATATCATAATCGTAGTAAGTTCTTATCTTACTCTCTAGGTATTGATCTTTTTGAATTAAAAATATTTGTTGTGAATTTAAAAAACTAACATCAAATAATAAAACATTATGAGATGAAACAATTAATTGTCCATTATGGTTTTCCTCTGTATTAATAAGATTGTTAAATATAAGTATTAGCGCCAAAGTGCTTATTGAAGAATCTAATTCATCAATAAAAACAATTTTTCCTTCCTTGATAATTTGGGTTATTTTATCTGCAAAATATACTATTTTTTTAATACCTTCTGATTCTATTTGATAATTAAATTTCTTTCCATTGCGAACAAAAAAGATTTCGTATATATTCTTTCCATCTTTTTCATACTTTTTAAACTCAAAATCTTTTATAGTTTTATCTAGCAATTGAAAAATTTCCAAAATACTTTCTTTGTGTTCTAAAAAATATTTCTTTTTATTTTCTTCAAATTCAAAATTATATTTTTTTGAATAATTACTATTCATATAAACTTCAATATTGTTTATAAGATTTACAAATATTTCTTTTTGCTCTATTTCAAAATCTTTTAATAAGTAAAATATATTTTCACTAAGATTTCTTGAAAAAAATGACTCTAATAGCTTATTATCTTCTTTACTGTAAATATTAAAAATAGCCTTATCATTCTCAAATTCATATATAATTTTATTATTTTTCAAAAAAGATTCTTTTAGGATATATTTTTTATCAAACTCTATCGAATATGTAAAAATATCTTTATTGTTATTAGATAACTCAATACTTAATTTTATAGAATTTGAATTTTCATTAAAGGCATTGTCTGTTAAATGCTCTCTTAGGGTATGAGAAAAGCCATATTTAATTATATTTAGTAAAATTTTTACGCCTATAAAAAAGTTAGTTTTTCCGCTAGTATTCTTTCCAAAAAAAACTGCTGATTTCATAGGTTTCCCAGCTTGTGATAAATTAAAATTATACTCATATTTTGTATTTTTTAACTTACTTTTTGGCTTTGCTGTAAAATCAACAATTTGTGTTTCTATTCCAAAAGAATATAGACCAGATATTTCTATTTTTCTTAACATAATGTTTTCCTTTTGTATTATTATAAAGCATTGATAGTTAATATAAACATAAAATATGTTTATATTTAAAAATATATAGTTTTAAAGTCTGTTTTGATATTTTTTATAATATTCACTAAAGAATTAAAGCTATAAAAATGAATTAATAAAAATACATTCTTAATCAAGGTAAAAAATAAACAACTTAGCAAATTTCAATATTGCACTTCATAGGCATATAAAATATTCGTATAAAACTAAATCCACAAAAATATATTTACTCTTAATGATTTAAATGAAACATTCAATAAATATATTTTGAAATATTGTTAAGAATAAAATAAGTTATTATGAAGCCCTTTGAAATTAATATAATAATTATGGCTTCAAGGAAAACTAAAGCATAAAACTGTATAAGAAGATATCTCTATAAAGAAAACACTACTGATCTAATAAGCTTTCTAGTGGGTATAATATCCATTTATAATTACACAAAATAAAAATACAAAACTTTTATATTTATAAGTTACAAAGTTAATTTTTGATATATTCTTTATATTATTAGCTTAGGAGTTTTAATGAGTGCAAACGAAACTACTTTTGAAATCATCTTAGAAAAATTAAAAAAAGCAAATTTAAACACTAGATCGAAGGGATCTATGTTTGAAAAACTTTCAAAACATCTTTTAAAAGAAAAAGATACAGCAAATATTTATAAAAATATTTATCTTTGGGATGAATGGGATAAAAAAGATGGGCAAGATTGTGGTATTGATCTAATCATTCAAACAAAAGATGATGATTATATTGCAGTTCAATGTAAATTTTATGAAAATTCAAAAGTAGATTTTAAAGATTTAAGTACTTATTTTAGCAAGTTGCAAAGTGGAATAGGGGAGATTAAATTTAGTAAAGGCATTATTATAAGTACTAGCGATCTTACTCAAAACGCTAAAAAAGAGATGGAGCAAATTTTAAAAAACACACCTATAGAATTGATCACTTTAGAAGATTTTTTAAATTCAAACATAAGTTGGGATAAATTTGATCCAAATAATTCTTTAGAGCTGCCAATTACTGCAAAGAAAAAACCAAGAGAACATCAAATACAAGCCATAAATAACACAAAAGAATATTTTGCAAACAAAAATAATACAAGAGGCAAGCTTATCATGGCTTGTGGTACTGGGAAAACTTTTACTTCTTTAAAAATTATAGAAGAAATTACTCCTAAAAATTCCATTGTTTTATTTTTAGCTCCTAGTATAGCTTTAGTAGGGCAAACATTTAGAGAATATTGCAAAGAGAAAACTGATGATTTTGTTGCTTCTATTGTATGCTCAGATAGTAAATCAGGTAAAAGCATTGAAGATGATATAGATATTTTAGAATTGCCCATTCCTGCTTCTACTGATACACAAAGCATTAAAAAAGCTTACGATATAGCTAAAAAAGACAACAAAAGATTTATCATCTTTTCTACTTATCAAAGTGTTGAAAAAATCATGCAAGCTCAAAAACAAAACGATCTAGATGAGATTGATCTAATCATTTGCGATGAAGCTCACAGAAGTGTAGGAAATTTATATTCAGGTAAGGAAAAAGATAAACTAAATACTTTTACTCTATGCCATAGTGATGAAAACATCAAAGCCAAAAAAAGAATTTACATGAGCGCTACTCCAAAGATTTATTCTAGTTCTCAAAAAAGCAAAGCTTTGGAAAGTGATAATGAAGTATTTTCTATGGATGATGAAGAAATTTTTGGAGATGAAATTTATAGTATTAATTTTAGAGAAGCAGTTGAAAAAGGCTTACTCACTGATTATAAAGTTATCATTTTAGCTATCAAACAAGAAGGTATTGCAAATATAGCAAATACAGCCATAGCAAAATTAAAAGATGAGAAAAATGTAGATGAAAAATATGTAGATATAGACTTTGTATCTAAAATCATAGGTACGCATAAAGGTTTAGCAAGAAATGATTTAGTTGCTCTTGATGAAAATAACCAAATAGATAATGACTTTTTAGAAGAAATGGATAGTAATATTTCAAGAAGAGTTATAAATTTTTGCAAAAGCATAAGAGATTCTAAAAATATAACCAATTCTTTTAAAATTATTATGCAATGTTATGATGAAGCTTTAAAAAAAGATTCTTTTAAAAATCTTGATATAAACATAGATCATGTTGATGGAACTATGAACTCCAATATAAGATTAAACAAACTAAATAATCTCAACTCCCCAAAAGAAAATACTTGTAATATACTAAGCAATGCAAGATGTTTAAGTGAAGGTGTGGATGTACCTGCTTTAGATAGTGTAGTATTTTTTGATGGAAGAAATTCTATGGTAGATATAATCCAATCAGTAGGTAGAGTAATGAGAAAAGCTCCAAATAAAAAAACAGGTTATATCATACTGCCTTTAGCATTAAGCGAGAATGAGCTTTCAAATTTAGATGAGGCTATAAAAAATACCAATTTTTTGAATATATGGAGTATCTTAAAAGCCCTAAGAAGTCACGATGATACCTTAGTAGATGAGGCTGTATTTAAAGAAAAGATCAAAATAGCTGTGGCTGATTATGTGGCAGATGAAAGCTCAAATAATACAGATAAAAACTATGAGCCAAGCTTGTTTGATAGTTTTACCTTAAGTGAGCTTGCAAACACGATGTATAATGCCATACCAACTAAACTTGGTGATAAAGGTTATTGGCAAAGCTTTAGTGCAAAAACAGCTAAAATAGTAGAAAAATTAAACATTAGATTAAATGCTATTTTTAAAGATCATCCTGAAATTTTAGAAGAATTTTTAACTTCCTTAAAAGAAAATATTCATCCAAATATCAAAGAAGATGAAGCCATAGATATGATATGCTCTCACATTATAACTAAACCTATATTTGATGTTTTATTTGATAAGAATATGGATGATAATCCTATAGGAAAAGCTCTTGATGAAGTAAATAAAAAGTTAAATACCTTTGGTTTAGAGACGGAAGAAACAAGATCTTTAAAAGCCTTTTATAAAAACGTAGAAGAAAATGTAAAATTAGCAAAAAGTCAAAAAAGCAAACAAGAACTTATTAAAAATTTATACGATACTTTCTTTAGATCAGCTTTTAAAAAACAAGCTGAAAAATTAGGCATAGTTTATACTCCTATACAAGTGGTTGATTTTATACTTCATTCTGTTAATGAGCTTTTAAAAAGACATTTTAATACAGATTTTAACGATGAAAATGTAAAAATCTTTGATCCATTCACTGGAACTGGAAGTTTTATCACAAGATTATTAAGCAAAGAAAACGATTTAATTAGCGATGAAAATTTCAAAAACAAATACGAAAAAGCAATTTTTGCTCAAGATATTATTTTACTTGCTTATTATATAGCGCTTATTAATATCACTCAAACGGGTAATGAAAGGATAAATACTTTAGATAAATTTAAAAATATAGCCTTAGCTGATAGTCTTGATTATCTAGATAAAAAAACACAAGATAATGGCTTATTTGCTTTAGAATTTAAAGATTTAGAAGAAAATAAAAAGATCAAAGATTTAATAGCCAATGAAAAAATAAAAGTTATCATAGGTAATCCTCCTTATTCAGCTGGAGCAAATAGCGAAAATGATAATAATGCAAATATTTCTCATCCAAATTTAGAAAAACGCGTCAAAGACACTTATGGCAAAGAATCAAATGCAAATTTAGCTAAAAATACTAGAGATACACTAATCCAAGCTTTGCGTATGGCAAGTGATAAAATAAAAGATAATGGCATCATAGGCTTTGTGGTAAATGGAAGCTTTATAGATGCAACAAGTGCGGATGGCTTTAGAAAATGTGTAGCTAAAGAATTTAGTGATATTTATATTTTAAATTTAAGGGGTAATTTAAACTCTCAAATGAAGAAATTATCTAAAGGAGAGGGTAATAACATATTCAATGCTAAAATAGGAGTTGCCATAGTATTTTTTATAAAAGACACAAATGCTAAAACAAATAAAATTCATTATTATGATATAGGAGATTATCTAGATAGACAAAGCAAACTTGATAAATTAGAAAATTTTAAAAGCATAATAAATGTGCCTTTTATAAATATAATCCCAAATGAAAAAGGCGATTGGATCAATCAAAGAGGAAAAGACTTTGATAATTTAATGCCTTTAAAAAGTAATAAAAATGAATATGGAATTTTTATTATAAATTCTTGTGGTGTATTAACTGGGCGTGATAGCTGGGCTTATAATTTTTCCAAAGAAAAGCTTGAAAATTCTATGCAAAAATGCATAGCTACTTATAATGAAGACTTAGCTAAATTTGATCATCAAGCATTTTTAGAAAAAAATAAAAATATTAAAAAATCAGAACTTTATAATGAGCTAAGTGATAAAGATTTAACTGGGGATAAAACTAAAATTTCTTGGACTGGCTCGCTTAAGAATAAAATCATCAGCAATAAAACAATAAAAAAATTTAACGAAGAAAATATAAGAATTAATTTTTATAGTCCCTTTACTAAAAAATATCTTTACTGGGATAAAACTTGGAACGAAAGACAATATCAATTGCCAAAGTTATTCCCTAAAAATACAGATGAAAATTTGCTAATAAATACTACTAAAGGAAATTTTTCAGCTTTAATATCTGAGAATATACCTGATTACCACTTTATAGGCGATACTCAAGCTTTTCCACTTTATTTTTATCAAGAAGATGGAAGCAAAGAATACGCTATAAGTGATTTTGCTTTAGATGAATTTAAAAAACAATTAAAAGATGAAACTATAAACAAAGAAGATATATTTTATTATATTTATGCGATATTTCATCATAAAAGTTATTTGGAAAAATACAAATTCGAACTTTCAAAAGAAGCCCCAAGAATTTCTATAAGTAAAGATTTTAAAAGCTTAAGCATCTTAGGTAAAAAGCTAGCCACTTTACATTTAAACTATGAAAATAATGAAATTTTTAAAGAAGTAGAATTTAAAGATGGTATCTTAGCTGATATAAACAATGATGAATTTTATAAAGTAACTAAGATGAAAAAACTAGGAAATGACATTTTTTATAATCAAAATATCACTATAAAAAATATACCAAATATTGCTTATGAATATAAAATCAATGGCAAAAGTGCGATTGATTGGATTATCGATCGCTATCAAATAAGTGTTGATAAAAAAAGTTTGATAGAAAATAATCCAAATGATTATCAAGGTGGTAAATATATCTATGAACTTCTTTTAAAAATCATTAATTTATCTATAAAAAGTGTTGATTTGATAAATGAGATTAGTAAAATGGAGTGTGAGTGATGAAGAAAGAACAATATAAAGCATTTTTAAATACTAGTATTGAAAATATTAAAAAAGCACTTGATGAAAATTATTTAAGCATATTTGCAGGAGCTGGAATCAGTGTTAATTCCGGCTTACCTACTTGGAGCGAACTTATAAATAATATTTCAAAAGAACTTTATGGTAACGAAAAATATTCTGAAGATAATTTAGTTTTAGCAGAAAAATTTTATAATCAGTTTGGAGAAAATTATTATTATCAAAAGCTAAGCGAATTTATTCCAGATAATAAACAACCAAACGACTTGCATAAAAAAATAGTAAAATTAAATCTAAAAAATCTTATCACTACTAATTGGGATAATCTATTTGAAAAAGGAATAGATGAGGAAGGTTGTTTTTATAATATTATAAAAAAAGATGAAGATATAGGATTTGCAACTGGATTTTCAAAGCTTATTAAAATGCATGGGAGTTTAGAAGATCAAAATATAGTTTTTAAAGAAGATGATTATCTAAAATATTCTGATAATTTCCCCTTAATAGAAAATTATATCAAAGGTATTTTTTCTACTGATTTGGTAGTTTTAATGGGATATTCGCTTAGTGATAGCAATGTAAAACAAATCATTTCATGGGTAAATTCTAAAGCTAGCAACATAAAACCTGTATATCTTGTCAAAATAAATAAAAAATTTGATAAATTAGAGTTTGATTTTTATAAAAATAAAAATATTTATATTTTATATTTAGATGAAATATATAAAAAAAATGATTATGAACAATTTTTATATGATTTCTTTTTTAAAAATGAAATTAATAATTCTATTGACAATGTATTAGATTTGTTTTTAGGTGATTTAGATAAAAAATATTTTGATTTAGATATGTTAAGCAATCAAGAGATAAATGATAAAGTGGAGGATTTTTTGCAAAGATACAAAAATTGCAAATTTATAATACCAAAGCTACTAGTACAGGATTTAAAGAATTATTTTCAAATAAGCTATCAAGAAATTAACTTAGATTCGCTAGCAATTAGAATAAATAATAATAAATTAGCTGAAAATATAAAAGAAGAAACTTTTAATAAAATTGCAAATTTAACAAATACCATGGTGTATACTTGTAATAAAGAATATGGGAAATTGAAAAATAAATTTATATTAGATAAGGATTTATTATATTTTAATTATGATTATATAGAAGATAAAATAAAAAAACTTACACTAAAAAACTTGAGTGATGAAGAAGAACTAAGTTTAGCTTTTTGGCTTTATCAAAATGAACATTATATACAATCTTATAATGCTTTAAAAAGAGTATCTAAAAATGCTTTTAAAAATAAAAATTACACTACTTGGTTTATAAGTGAAACCAATAGAAAAAACTTTGTATTTAGAAGTATAATTGAAGAAAACGAAATTGAAGAAATAAAAACTTATTTAAAAGAAATGGATAAAATCAACATAAGTGAAATGTATTTAAAACTTCCAGAAAAAAATAGGAACGAGATAGCCCATATAAAAGATTTTGATTTTTTTATAGGAGAAAATATAATTAAGACTTATGTTCTTAAGGAAGAAATTATAGAAGAATATAATAGACATATCAAAGGAGGGCTAACTTTTGATAATAAATTTTATTTACTTTGTAATATTTTTTCCAGGATTGTCAATCTAGAAGTAAGACTGAAGATTATATATGAGTTGAAATCTATATATAGTAACATTATAGAAGGATTGTTGATTTACTATTCTATCAATGGACTAAAAACAGAAAATTCTTATAAATACACCAAAGAAAATATTTCTATTGAAGTTGAATTGAATGTATTTAGTTTTGCTATAAAATATTTTAAAAGCCAGGAATTAAAAAAGATCTTTGATAAATATTTTAAGCAAAATTACATATTGAAATTAAATAACAATAAAGATATAGATAAAATTAATAAAAATATTTGTAAAAATTTTACTACTTCAGGATTTATTGCAACTAAGTATAGTCAATTATTCGATAGTTTTTTAGTAATTAGTTCTTGGGTAGATTTAGCTCAAGAAAATTTTGAATTAATCATAGATAGTTTTAATGAAAAATTGGAAAACAATTTATTAGGAATTAACCAATATGATAGCATGAACTATTTTTTATCTAATCAATACCAAAAAAATAAAAATTTAGATTTTTCTAATATAGCTAATATTATTAAAAAATATATAAATGCGTTTTTAAGTGGCAAATTAGGTAATAACGATACATTAGTTTTGCGGTATTCAAATATGTTTTATGATGTTTTTAAAATACTGATTAATAAAAAAATAAAATTAGAAGATGATTTTAATCCGAAAATATCAGAATTTATAGCTAATTTAAAAAATAAAAACATAAATGATAAGTATTATTGTACAAGGTATTTTTTGGGATTATTAGGTCATATTGTTTCTAAAACTATACGAAAAGAAATAGATAATTTTAATCTAGAATGTTATAATCAGGTCAGAAATGAAAATAAAGATTTATATACACTAGAATTAGGATTTTGTTTATATAGTGATAAAAAAATACCTAAAGAAGAATATGAAAAAGTGTTCTTTGAGATCAAAAAAAGAGTAAAAGAAGAATATGATAAAAAAATATCTAAAATGGAACTTAATAATTTAGGTGAAATTATGCACATTTTAGATTTTATAGAACAAAATGAAAAAAAGATATTTGGAGAAGATAATGAGTGATATTAAATCAATAAATGATTTATTTGGGTTGAATTTTGTAATTCCATCTTATCAAAGGGGTTATAGATGGGATAAAACACAAGTTAGAGATTTATTAGAAGATATATGGAATTTTTGTGAAAAAGAGGATGATAAGAAAGATAGTTTTTATTGCTTACAGCCGATTATTGTAAAAAAATACGAACAAGATGAGAAAAAATATAAATTAGTTGATGGACAACAAAGACTTACTACTATATATATGATTCTTTCTCATTTTAAATTATATATGGATGATAGTAGATATGAATCATTTGAAATAGAATATGAAACTAGAAAAGATAGTAAAGATTTTTTAAAAAATATACAAGAAAAATACAAAACAAATGAAAAAGAATCAAATATTGATTTTTATTATATGAGCAAGGCTTATGAATATATTGAAAAATGGTTTAGCGAAAATAACAACAGAAGGCAAGAATTTTTTAGAATTTTAACATCACAAAATAATATAGCAAAAAATGTGAGAATTATATGGCATGAAATAGAAGATAATGAAGATGAAAGGGAGGTATTCTCAAGAATAAATAGTGGAAAAATTCCATTAACTAATGCCGAATTAATCAAAGCCTTATTTTTAAATAGTAATAACTTTAAAAAAGAAGAAGTTGATTTAAGACAAATTGAAATTTCTAAAGAATGGGATGAAATGGAATATGCCTTACAAAACAATGAATTTTGGAGATTTTTAACTAGCGATGAAGATTATCCAGCAAGAATAGAGCTTTTGTTTAAAACTTACTACAAAATAAAAAAAGATGAAAAATATGAAGACTCTTATGTGATTTATAGATTTTTTGCTGATAAACTTAAAGGCGATAATAAGCTTAAAGTTTTAGATGAAATTTGGTTAGAAGTTAAAAAAATATTTTTAACATTTAAATATTGGTATGAAAATCATAAGTTATATCATTTAATAGGCTATTTAAATGTTTTAGAAAACAAAGAAAGCGAAAAATCACTAGTTAGTCTTTATAAAGAATCTTCAAAAAAGAGCAAAGAGGATTTTGTGCTATTTATAGAGGAGCAAATTAGTAAGCGTGTAAATGTAAAAAATATAAGTGAAATAAAGGAAATGAGCTATGAAGATAATAAAAATGAGATAAAGAAGATATTATTGCTATTTAACATAGCTACATATTTAGAGAGTGATATAAGATTTTCATTTGATAAATTTATATCAGAAAAATGGAGCTTAGAACACATAAATCCTCAAAGTGGGTTTACTATAAAAAACAAAGATGATAGAAAACGATGGATAAAAGAAATTATTGATATTTTAAAATTACTTCAAGATGATAATTCGAATGAGCAAACAACTTCATTATTAAAAAAACTTATTGATAATATAAATGAAAACATTGATGATAAAAAATTTGCTGATATAACTAATGATGTTTTTGAATATTTTAGTCCTGAAGATAAACATAGTATAGCTAATTTGACTTTGCTTTCGCTTGATACAAATAGTAAGCTTAGCAATCATATATTTGCTATTAAAAGAAATAAATTAAAAGAAGATGAAAAAAATGGAAAATTCATCCCTTTATGCACTAAAAATGTGTTTATGAAGTATTATAGTGAAAAATTTGATGATATAAAAAATATTTATTTTTGGACTAGTAGTGATCAAGATTCGTATTTAAAAGCTATTGAAGAAAAAATCAATGTTTTTATAAAAAATGGAGAATAACAATGCTTAAAAATATTACCAATTTTAAAAAATTAATTGAAGAATGTCAAATTAAAATTCCTATTATACAGAGAGATTATGCGCAAGGAAGAATTGAGGCTAGTGTTATCAGGGATAAATTTTTAGACAATATTCTTGCACACTTGAACAACAATAAAGAAATGCGTTTAGATTTTATTTATGGAAGTGTTAAAAATGATGTTTTTTTGCCGCTTGATGGGCAACAAAGACTGACTACTATTTTTTTACTTTATTGGTACTTCGGAAAAAAGGAAGATAAAGAAATAGATTTTTTAAAAAAATTTACTTATGAAACTAGAGCTAGTTCAAGAGAGTTTTGTCAAAAATTAATACAAGAAGAATTTAATACTTTTGAAGATGGTGATAAATTATCTGAAAAAATTAAAAACAGCAGTTGGTTTTTATATTTTTGGGATAATGATCCTACTATTAAATCTATGCTAGCAATGATAGATGATATACATAAAAAATTTAACAACGAAGAATTCTTTGATAAATTAGAATTACTTAAATTTCATTTTATTAAACTAGAGAATTTTAATTTAGATGATGATTTGTATATAAAAATGAATGCTAGAGGTAAAAAATTAACAGATTTTGAAATTTTTAAAGCAGAATTTGAAAAATTTCTAATTAGCAATAAGAAAAATCTCTTCAAAGAATATTTTATAAAAAATATTGATGGCGAGTGGACAGATTTGTTTTGGAGATTAGGCTTTAAAAATAAGCACCATTTGATAGATGACGCTTTTATGAATTTTTTTTATTTTATCAGTGAAATGCTTCATGTAAAAAATAAAGAAAAAACAACAGTTATTGATTTTGAAAATATGAAAAAAAACATTAGTAAGTTGATTGAAAATGTGTATTTTGATGATGAAAATATTGATTTCTTCTTTAAAGCTATTAAATACTTAGAAAATATAGCTAATTTTAACAAGGAAAACCTTTCGGTTAATTTTGAAAAAAATAAATTAGCTTTATTTGATAAATATCCAGATTTATTAATAAAAGTAATTAATAATGATAAGGGTAATCTGATTAATTTACAGCAAAAAATATTATTATTCATCATTATTAGTAATTTTGTAGAAAATGAAAGTAATATTAATGTTGTAAATTTATTAGATAAACTTAGAATTGTAAGAAATTTAATTCAGAGAATTAGAGCTTTAAAGCAAGGTAAAATAGATTATACTGCTACTTTATCTTATGAAAAATTACATTATATATTAAATATGTCTTTAGTTAATGCAAAAGAAAATATATATACCCACCTAATCAATAATGAAGTAAAATTAACAAATACGGATATAAGCAAAGATTCATTGGATCAAGAAGTGTATAAAGCAAAATATACACAAAATGACAATAATTTAAAATGCGTTATTCAAAAATTAGAAGATTATAAATATATTTGTGGAGATTTATCTTTCTTTTTGTTCGAAGATAAAGAATTGTTAGAATTTGCAAGTTATAATATTGATAAAATTTTTAATAGTGAAACTCATTTAATTATTAGGTCTTTGCTAACCATAGATGACTATGTAAAATATATTGGTTTTGCTGGCTCTGGTTCAAAATATTACTTTGGTGTTAATAATAAATGGGAAATCTTATTAACCAAGAATAATCAAGATGATATAGAAAATTACATAAATTTATTTTATAATTTTTTTAAAAAATATAAATTTATTAAGGATAATTTTTCAGATTATGATTCAAATAAAATATTAGAGCATTTGATTTCAGATTATCTCAATAACGAAAGTAATATAGACTATACTAGTTGGATTTATTATTTCATTAAATATGGAGATAAAATATTTAATAATATAGAAAAAAATTATTTTGTTTGGTATGATGATGAAGATAATTTTAACATAAATAAAATGTATGGCGAAACAATGGGTAGCAAATATGTAAATACTTATGTAAAAATATTATACAAAGAAATATACAAAGAAATATCTAATATAAATTTTGATGATAAAAATGAAGTTAGTTTGATAGAAGATGAACAAAGATCTGAATATATTAAAATTGCTGATAAAATAGAAATAATATCATGTAATAAAAATGGATGGCTTATAAAATTGAATGATGATTTTAGTATGGAAAATATAAATAGTGATTTTGTTTTAGAAAAAAAAGATAAAAATGGGGTTTATATTTTAAAACACAATAAATCACAAGATGTTATTGAAATGGCACAAGAATTAATTAATACTATCCAAAATAACTAGTTTAACCTAGTTATTTTGCTTTTAAAAAAGAAATAAAATCCACTTTTATTTATATCTGTTTTCCTTGTCTTCACCAATTCCTTTTTTTAAAAAATCACAATACATTCTTTTTGCCTGTAGCTATAAAATACAAGACTTGAGTTAACGCATAAAGCTCATCTTTAATGTTATACTCATTAAAACCTTTAATTTTCAAGGTAGAAAAATCATTTAAACTTCCTTTTATTTCTGTATCAATACTTGTTAAATCGCTATTAATTTCTTTTGCTAATCTAAAATCAGAAATTTTTATCACAGGATAAATATTATCATATAACTTCAGCAAGATATTATTAAAACTAATGTCTCTATGTAATATATTATTGTTCCATAGAATTTCAATCCCTTTGAGCACTTGACAATCTAAGGAAATTCTTTCACCGTTTGAAAGCTTTTGGTTATAATTTTTTATATATTTTTCTAAAATGAAATCAGTATACTCCATAATATATTCCTTCTTTTTTCACTCATAGAATATACTTTTAGAATATAAGGATTGTTAACACTTCTCATTATTTCATACTCTTTAACAAATCTAATTAAATTCTTTATCGTTGGCAGCCTTATTTAGTCTCTTTAATGCAAAATGACATTGATAAAAATTAGCATAAGATCCACTACCAATAGAAGTTAAAGTGCACTTTCTGAGTATGTTTGGAATATTTATTTTGTTTGACAAAATAAAAATAGATATATTTTTTCATAAGTAGTTATTTTTTTCATTCCTAAAGGAATCTCACTACCTCTACTATTTTCTAAAAAATCTAAGCACTGTTTAAAAATATTGTAATAATATTTATCTATCTCAAAAGATAACTCACTTTTTTTAAATTCTTTCTGTAAGTGCAAAGCTAACTCTATATTGGTTTTTAACTTTCTACTATAGTCGGCCAAATAATGTTTATTGCTTTTTTCGGTAGATGGAAGACGTTCGTTCATTTTTTTAAAACACTCTATGATGTTATTATGTAAAGATGAAAAAACTAATTGAAGGTGTTTGTTTGTAGTGCAAGAATACAATTCTAAATAAGAATTAGATAATGTTTGTTGAAGTTCGTTAAGTGCATTAGTTAAATTATTTTCTAATATTCTATCTATATTTAAAACTCTTTTACCTATAAAAAATAAAACTATTGATTAATAAAATCTATGCAAAATAAATTATAACACAAAACAAGCTCATAAATAGATTTTAATTATTTAATGCTAGGTTGATATTGCTTTATAGTAGATTTTTGATTTTAGGCTTGTTTTTGTTTGTTTTTAGTGGTATTTAATTGCAATAAAATCTTTATGATATTTTCAAAGTCTTTAACATCTTCATTTAATAAAGCACATTTATTGCTTAATATGGCATATTTATAAGCATTGATAATATCTAAATCAGGATATTTTTCTTGTAAGCTTTTTATTTTGCTTGATTGCTTTACTCTAGCGAGTTTTGATTTATAGAGATTTTTATATTTATCATAAAGCGAAGAGCTAATGCCAATTAAAGCACCTTTATTTTTGGTTTTGTTAAATACTTTTAAGACAAATTTGATTCTGTTAATGCGTCTTGTATCATAAGGATTTTTTAAAGAATATTTAGTGCAATTTACTACCCAAGTGTGAATTATTTTTTCTAATCTATCACTTTTGTTTTGGGTAGGAGTTTCATCTAGTTTTATCTCATCTTTAGAATTATCAGCAGATACAGTTTTTTTGAAAAATATATTTTTAAACACAGAATAACTTGCCTTTTTTAACAAAAATTTATAATATTTTATCATACAAAAATTACAAAATCAAAGCCCCTTGCGTTTTTTAAAAAAACACAGCAAATCTCAAAAAAATACTAAAGGTAACGAAAACATATAATCTAATAATTACGAAGTAATGTATTGCAAAAACGATTATTTTTAACAAAAATGACAAATTTTATAAAAATCTATAAAAAATACACCAAAAATTTATCAAAATATACGAAATATATACTTTTTAGGCTAAAGGTAACGAAAACGGCATATCTGCTTAGCATGGAGTAGTGATTGTTTTAAAATGGGCTATTTTTTATAAATTTTATCTATAAAACTCCAAAAATAAAGCTTTAAAATACAGCTTAAAATTTCCATTTTACTAGACTTTTTATCAAAACAAAAAAAGGTAAGATTTTTTGAAAAAATTAACTTGTATTTTTTTGGATATTTTTTTTATAACTTTAATAAAATGAAGATATATTTTAAGAAAAAATGAGAGTATTTTTAAGCTAGCGATCCAACTAAAATAAATTTCATTTTTATAAAAAATAAAAAAGATAAAATCAGATTAATTTTTATTTTAATATCAATTATGATCACCTCCTTATAATTTAATAAATTATAAGGAGGATCGCAGCTCCAGCTAATCGCTAGCTTAAAAATACTAAGTGATATAATTTTATAATAATTTTAAATTAAAATAATTTTTTTATATTTTTGATAAAAAGATTAAGATGTATGTAAAATAATATTTGCTTAATCCTAAAAGCAAAAAACCGAAAAAGCCGAGAAACCATTATTTTACCAATACTAATAATTATAAAATTTCATATGTTTTAATGGTTTAACTAATTTTAAAGCATTATGAATAAAATAAATAAATTAATGTATTTAGTTTTATACTGTCTTCTTTTAATAAAAAAAGAAATAGAGAATGAATTAGCAATTGAATATAAAAAAAGTAAAATGTATTTTTTATTTTATTCTTTTTTTAAATATTTTTATAAAAATGAATTTCTTTTTTAGATTATAATGATAAATTATATTATTTTAATATGGAGTGTTAAGAATTAATTTTTGAGAAAAAAACCGCTACCAAAACCGCTCCCTGAGTTTTTTAAAAATTTTAGAAAACACTTTGAAAAGTAATGGTGCCCGAGGTCGGACTCGAACCGACACAAGGTTGCCCTTACCAGATTTTGAGTCTGGCGCGTCTACCAGTTTCACCACTCGGGCTTTTTGAAAGTTTTAAAATAATTAAATAGAATATGGGATTATACTAAAAAAAAATTAAAACAATATAAAATATTTTATATAAAAAATTTAAATATCATTAAAATTTGGAACTTTTTTTGCTTGTAAATAATTAAAAAAATTTATTTGCGGAGCAAAATAATGAGAATTAGCAATCAGTATAATTACTACACTTCTATACAAAACTACACAGATGGTCAGTCTTTGCTTAATAAATATAATTTGCAGCTACAAACAGGTCAGCTTATTCAGCATTCTTGGGAAAATGCAAATGTTTATATTAATGGCTCAAGATTAGAATATGAGATGGCAAACATAGGTCAAATAGTTCAAGGAACTCAATCTGCTATGGAGCTAGCAAAAAACACAGATACTGCCTTGAAAAATATCACAGAACTTTTAGAAAAATTTAAAACATTACTCACAAAAGCTGCAAGTGATGGTAATTCTCAAGAATCAAGAGAGGCTATAGCAAAAGAACTCAAACTTGTAAGAGATTCTATTGTAAATATTGCTAATACTAGTATCAATGGGCAATATCTCTTTGCAGGATCAAATAGTGCAAATAAACCTTTTGATAATTATGGAAATTATACTGGGAATAAAGATAATATTTTTGTAGTAAGTGGTGCTGGCACCCAAATTCCTTATAATATACCTGGATGGGATTTATTTTTTAAGCCTGATTCAAATATCAATAAAATTATTTCAACAAATGTTTCTTTTACTGATGCTCGTTATCCGGACAAAAAAGAATTTTTAACCGGAGAATCTAAATTTTCACATTTAATAGGCCAAAACTATGTTCAAAATGGAGAACTTAAGCCCGATGAGCATTTTGGTGATAGCTATGATGAAAAACTCTCTTTCCCACATTCGACTATGTATATTCAAGGTGTTAGACCTGATGGAACAAGTTTTAAAGCTACTTTAGATATAGATCCTGATGCAAAAATTGAAGATGTATTAAAAAATATTGGAAGATTATATGGAAATACAGAGGGAAATGAGGTTGTTAAAGTAGCATTAAATGATAGCGGGCAGATAGAAATAAAGAGTTTAAAAGAAGGAAGTAGTTCTTTAGATTTTCATGCTGTTGCTATGACTCCACAACTTTTAGATCCAGAGCAAATTAAAGAATTGAGTGATGCTGCTAAAGATGAAGGTATTACAATGGCTCAAGTTACAGAGCGTATTATGAATGCAGCAATTAAAGATGGTAATTTAAACAATGCTCAAAGTCCAATACAAGTAACAGTAGGTGGTAAGCAGTTTAACATAGACTTACACAAAACAGATTTTATTAAAAGTAACATCAATGGTGATAAAACTAATGGGGCTAGTTATGATGTGCCTTTTGAAAAAGATGGAAATACTGTTTTTGGTAATGTTTCTCAAGTGATTAAAGGTACAAGTGAATATGCTACTGATAGTACAAAATTAAGTGAAGTTGTAGCAAATGCCAATGGAAGCATGCAAGGTCAACAACTCCAAATGGAAATTGTTTCTAAAAGCGGACGAACTTATAATGTAACTATAAATTTAGGAGATTCAACAGTAAGTTATGTTGATCAAAATGGCCAAACTATAAGTTTTCCTATTACTCACTCTCAATATAATGAAAATACAGGTAATGCAGTGGGTATGCAAACAAGACCTGAAGATATTACTTATGGCCAGTTAAATGATATTATCGGTATGTTTGCAAGTGATAATGTTCCTACGCAAAATATTACTGTAAATCAAAATGGTACTATCAACAATGGAGATTTTCAAACCATTCAACAAAATATAAATGATTCTAAAGGTTTTGTTGAAGTTAGTATGGACTATAAAGGTCGTATAAGTATTACTGATAAATTTTCAAGTAACACTAATATAGGTCTTACTATTAAAGATTCAAATTCAAATAGCGGTTTTCCTCCAGCAGGAGAAATACGCGATGGATCAGGTTTTGTATTTAGTGCAAATAATTCTTTAACTATTGATGATCCAAATGTTGATTTGATTAAAGACTTAGATGAAATGATAGATGCTGTTTTAAATGGCAGTATGAGGGCTGATTCAGAAGGAAGTGATCCCAGAAATACAGGTTTACAAGGGGCTTTAGAAAGAATAGATCATTTGCAAGATCATGTTAGAAAAATGCAAACAACCATAGGAGCTTACACTAATAATATAGAAGAGACAAATAAAAGAATGACTTTTTTAAATATCAATGTAGCTTCTATTAAAAGCGGTGTAACTGATGCTGATTATGGGCAAACTTATATGCAGTTTATGCAAACTATGGTATCTTATCAAGCTATGCTTTCGGCTACTTCTAAAATTTCTCAAATTAGTTTATTAAACTACTTATAATTTTTTGATATAATAGCTTTTTTCTTTATAAAGGATATATTATAAAAAAAGAAGCTATTTTTGTTATTTCTAATATTTTTATTTTTTATTTTTGCTTAAGTGCTTTGATACCCGATCAAGCTTTAGTAAGTATTATAGGGTATTCCTTGGCAAAACTTAGTTATTTTTTATTTGGATCATTGACTAAATTTTACCCTTTTGTCTTTTTTTGGTTTAATTATCTTTTGTATAAAAATAACTATAATTTTGAACTTATAGAGCGTAGATTTAGTGTGGCTGTTTTTGCTTGTATTTTTGCTTCACTTATTTTTGCTTCAGCGTTCTTGCAAGATAAAGGCTATATAGCCTCTGCCATGTTTGTAATCTTAGATGGACTTTTTGGAAAAATAGGAAGTTTGATCTTGGTGATTTTGCTTTTAGCTTTTGCTTTTAGTATTTCTTTTCCGCAAATTATCAAAGAGGTATTTAAAATAGAGCTTGATTTTGATTTTTATTTAAAACTTGAAACTTTAATTAAAAATAAAATTTTTGGCTTTTTTGGTGGCGATAAATATGAAAATGAAACCAAAGAAGAACAAGAAAAGCTCAAACAAGAGCTTTTAATTAAAGATAAAACAGAAGAACTTATCAAGGAAAAAGAGCTACCAAAAAAAGAAATCCAAGAGAATAAAAAATTTAATCTTGAAGATTTAAAAAATCAAGAATTAGAAGAGGTTGTGATTAGTGAAGAGGATAAAAAGCTAGGTTCAAGTTATATTCATGAGCTTTCAGAACCTATTGCAAGTTTTGCTCAAAAAGCTAGTCAAATAAATATAAAGGAAGATGAAATGACCCCTGAAGAGTATTTATTAAAATACAAAAATAAAAGTGAAGATATTTATACTCAAACTTTAAAAAGTAAAAATTTAGATGAACCAAGCTATAAAAGACGCAATATGGATTTAAACGAAAACAAAGAAGAGGTGATAGAAGAAAATTCTTTGTTTGCCAAAGAGCTTAAAGAGCGTGAGCAAATGCTACAAAAAGCTAAATTGCTAGAAGAATATAAAGCCTTGCAAAAAGAAAAAATCTTAGAAGAGCTTAATGAGGATTTTAAAAAAATTGAAGAATTAAATGCTATAGAAGCACAAAAAGAAGCTGAGTTTAAAAAAATTCAAAACAAAACCAGCTTTTTAGGGGTAAAAGATTTTAAAGATGAGGATTTTATCCCGCAAAATGAAGTTAAAGAATTAGATTTTAGTGAGGATGATTTTGCTAAGCCTGTTAGTATAGAAGAGCTAAGAAGTAAAAGAAACTATGAAAGTCCTTTTGTAGTAGAAGAAGCACAAAATGAAGTTAAGGAAGAAAAAATTCCATTTGAGATCACCCAAGAGCCTATAATAGAAGTAATAGAAAATAAAACACACCATTCTATCACTAATGAAGTGAGTGAAAACAAAGCCTTGTTGAAAGATCTTGATTTTGGAAATTTTGAAAAACCAAAGGATTTTTCTTTACCACCTTTAGATTTTTTAACTATGCCAAAAGAAGGTAAAAGCGAGATAAATGAAGAAGAAATAGATAGAAAAATTTATGATTTATTGGAAAAATTAAGACGCTTTAAAATAGGTGGCGATGTAGTTAGAACTTACACAGGTCCTGTTGTAACTACTTTTGAATTTCGCCCAGCAGCAGATGTTAAAGTAAGTAAAATTTTATCATTACAAGATGATTTAGCTATGGCTTTAAAAGCTCAAACTATAAGAATTCAAGCTCCAATCCCAGGTAAAGATGTAGTGGGAATTGAAGTTCCAAATGAAAAAATCGATACGATTTACTTAAGAGAAATTTTAGAAAGTGAGGTATTTAAAAATTCTAGCTCACCTTTAACTATAGCTTTAGGTAAAGATATAGTAGGCGATCCTTTCATCACAGATCTTAAAAAGCTTCCTCATCTTTTAATAGCAGGAACTACAGGAAGTGGTAAAAGTGTGGGTATAAATTCTATGCTTTTATCTTTGCTTTATAGAAATTCGCCAAAAACACTAAGATTAATGATGATAGATCCAAAAATGCTTGAATTTAGTATTTATAATGATATTCCACATTTACTTACACCGGTAATTACTGATCCTAAAAAGGCAGTAAATGCTTTATCAAATATGGTGGCTGAAATGGAACGCAGGTATCGTTTGATGGCTGAAGCAAAAACTAAAAATATAGAAAATTACAATGAAAAAATCAAAGAACAAGGTGGAGAAATTTTACCATTTATTGTAGTGATTATCGATGAGTTGGCTGATTTAATGATGACAGCAGGTAAGGATGTAGAGTTTTATATAGGTCGTTTAGCACAAATGGCAAGAGCAAGTGGAATTCACTTAATCGTAGCCACACAACGCCCTTCAGTAGATGTTGTTACTGGTGTTGTAAAAGCAAATTTACCAAGTAGAATTTCTTATAAAGTAGGGCAAAAGATAGATTCTAAGGTTATTTTAGATTCTATGGGGGCTGAAAGTTTATTAGGGCGTGGAGATTGTTTATTTACTCCTCCTGGTATGAGTGGTTTAGTGCGTTTGCACGCACCTTTTGCAAGTGAAAATGAAATCGAAAATATTGTAGAGTTTTTAAAAGCTCAACAAGTAGTAGAATATGATGAGAGCTTTTTAAAAGATGATAGTCAAGATGGAGCTTATAAAAGAAGTGAATTTGATGATAGAGATTTAGATGAACTTTATGAAGAAGCAAAGGCTGTAATCTTAGAAGATAGAAAAACTAGTATTTCTTATTTGCAAAGACGCTTAAAAATAGGCTACAACCGCGCAGCAAATATTATAGAACAACTTTCACAAACAGGTGTTTTAAGTGAACCTGATGCAAAAGGCCAAAGAGAAATTTTATAATCAATTTCTTATTGCCTTGTTATGATCTTTTAAAGTAGAGGTAAAAATATGCTTATTGGTTTTTTTATCTCTTACAAAGTATAAATATTCTGTTTTAGCAGGAAAAATAGCCGCCTTAATAGCTTCAAATGAAACATTACACACAGCTTCTTTTGGTATGCCATTAAATTTATAAGTATTGTAAGAACTATTATCTGATCTTATTCTTTGTGGAGTGATTTTTTCATGAGAGTATTTTCCATAATTTAATGTCCCATCCATTTGAAGCTTCATGCCTTTTCTTAAGCGATTTCTAATCACAGATGAAACTATAGGCATTTCTTCATTACTCGCTGCTTCTTTTTGTATAATGGAAGCAATGATGATATATTCATGCCATTTTTTTTCATTGTATTCTCTAAAAATTTTATAAGAAAGTTTTTTAAATTCACTTGCAGAGTAAGCCAAAAGATATTTTACTAAAAGCTCTTCTGTAATGCCTTTTGGAATTTTATAAGTTTCGGGAAAAAGCATACCTTCTTTAAAAGGGCTTTGTTTGTAAAATTCTTGCATTAAGGTTTTGGCATTTAAATTCAACTTTGGTGCTAATTCTTCAAAGAAAATTTCAGTCGTTTCCCCAGGAATTAAAGTAATAGTTTCAAGTGCTGCCTTAGCGACGGTAAGCTTATGTAAAAATTCAGCTCTATTTAGTTCTTTTGTGCCTATATTTATCCAGCCAGATTGTGGATGGCCTAAAAAATATAAAGTATATTTATCAATATTGCTCATTTTATAGTTATTTTTATCTAATTGCGTTATAATCTTACTAACAGAACCTTGTGGTATAAAAACTACAGAGTTTGTTTTTATAGGTAAAAGTAGATAATAAAAAATGGATAAAAGAAAAATTAAAATCAAATCACAACATATTAAAAAAATTCTTAAATTTTTAGCATTACCTATGATACTTTTCATTGTTTTGTTTATTTACCTCAAAAATGGAATTTACATAGAAAAATTAGAAATTTCTTCTATTAATTTGGAGAAATTATATATTAAATTAGATAAAAAACTCATTTTAAATGCAAAAAAAGTTATAGTAAATTCTCAAAATCAAAACACTCAAAATGAAACTAGTGCGAGTAAAGCTGTACAGCTTATCAAAGATGTAAAATATATTTATTGGTTTTTTCAAGAAATCAATATAGATGAAATTTTTGTTAATAACTATCCCGTAGAATTAATTTATAAAAATAATCTATTTTTTGTAAACAGTAAAAATCTTTTAGTAAAAGTCAATTTGAAAATTAGTGATAAAAATATACAAGCTAATATTGATAATTTTCTTTTAAAAGATCATAACCTTAGTGTAGTTGGCTCTTTACTTATCAATCCTAAGACAAAATTTTATACTTTTAAAGGAGAAATTGATAGTGATTTTTTAAAAAGTGATGTCAAATTCTCACTTAAAAGAGAAGAAATTGCTTATGAATTAGAAAATATAAGCTCAAATAATATTTCAAAAATTTTTGATATTTTAGTGGAAAATGGAGTGCATTTGCCTTCTAATCTTGCTCTTTGGGTGGGCGGTAAGGTAAAGGCTGATTTTTATTTTATAGAGAAATTAAATGGCTTTGCAGATTTTGGAAAACATAGATATTACTTGAATGATATTAGTGCTAAAGGTTATGTAAATAATTTGAAGGTGGTTTTAGATAAAGGTATAGATCCTATCATTAGTCCTTTTGTAAGGCTTGAATTTAATAAACAAAAACTAGAATTTATCTATGATAAATTATATTTTAACAATTACAATCTCAATCAAAGTCAAATTTATATAGACAATATGCTAAATGAAAAAGCAGGAATTTATATACGCATAAAAAGTGACAATGCTAGAGCTGATTATAGAGTGAATAAAATTTTGCGTTTATATGGTATAAAATTACCATTTTTACAAAACAATGGTATTACAAAGACTGATTTAGTTTTGAAAATTCCTTTTGAACATCCTGAAAGAATTTCATATAAAGGAAATTTTGATATTGTAAATTCTAATATAAATATAAGTGACTTTAAAATCATACAAGCAAATATTGATTTACAAAAAGATAAATTAGAGATTAAAAATGCAAGCGTACAAAGTGAATTAATCAGCGGTGATTTTAATGCAAGTATTGATTTAAAGCAAAAAAAAGGTGATTTTAAGACCTTTATAACAAATTTAAAATTACCACAAGATAGCTTAAAAATGGAAAATAAATTTCTTGATTTAGATCTTAACTATGATAAAAATATCAGTTTATATAATAAAGAGCTTACTACGACTCTAAATTTTGATCAAGGTATGTCTGTTTATGTTGCTAAGCTTGCAAAGTATAAGACTTATTCTAAATTAATGCAAAAAAATAATGTGCATGATGGAGAGTTGTCATTAGACACTTTAAATTTTAAAGATTTTGATGTAGATATAAATAATACCACTTTTGAATCATTTTTACTCTATAAGGATAATAATCCTTATGAGTATGATAGTTTTAGTATAAAAATAAAGGGAGAAGATTTTAATTTAACTAGCGCAAGTGGTAGTGTTTTTGCACAAAAAGACAATGATGATATTAACATTACTTTAAATAATGTTAATTTATTATTTTCAGAACAAGATACAGAAAATACACTAGATAATCTTGAAAATTCAAATTACAATATCAGTGCTAAAAATATAGATTTGATCTTAAAAGATTTTAACAAAACTTTAGATTTTGATCAATTTAATGCTAAAATCAAAAAAGACTATATAAAAGCTTGGGCTAATAGAAATGAGTCTAAATTTGAGCTTTTGCTTAAAGAAAATCAAATGCAAATTAGAGCTTTAAAAATGGATGATGATTTTCTGAATACTTTTATGCGTCAAAATGTTTTTGAAAAAGGCGAGTTTAATCTTTATGTAGATGGTAATAGTACTGATTTTTTTAAAGGCAAATTTTTATTTAAAGATACTTATTTAAAAGATTTAAAATTTCATCAGCAACTCTTAAGTTTTATTGATACAATACCTAGTTTGATTTTATTTAAAGCCCCAACTTTTAATGAAAAAGGTTTTAGTGTAGAAAATGCTGGTATAAGTTTTAATCGCAAAAAAGATCTTTTTGAAATAGATGCGCTAAATTTTAATGGTGATAGTGCAGATATTTTAGGTCAAGCTAAAATCAATTTAAGAAGTAGTCAAGTGGATGGTTTATTAGAGCTTAGAACGCTAAAATCAGCTAGTTCGGTTATTTCTAAAGTTCCAATTATCAATCAAATTATATTAGGCAAAGACAGGCAAATTAGCACACAAATTAAACTAGGTGGAACAATTGATAATCCCGAGTTTAAAACTCAACTTATCGCACAAAGTTTGCAACTTCCTTATCATTTGATAAAAAATATTTTTGAATTACCGACAAATTTAGTTAAATAATACCACAAAGGAGCTAAGATGAAAATTACCATCATAGGAGCAGGAAATGTTGGTGCAAGCATTGCTTATGCTTTAATTTTAAGAGAATTAATAGATGAGATTATATTGATTGATATTAATAAAGACTTGCTTTTTGCTAGAGAATTAGAACTAAGTCAAAGCATAGCTGCTTTTAATTTTGATATTAAAATAACTTGTACGGATGATTATACATACTCAAAAGATTCTCAAGTGGTTATTTTTAGTGCAGGTGTAGCTAGAAAAGAAGGTCAAAGTAGAGATGAGCTTTTTGCTATTAATTCTAAAATTATGCTTGAGTGTGCAAAAAATATTAAAAAATTTAACAACGATCCTTTGTTTATCATAGTAAGCAATCCTGTAGATTTTTTACTCAATGCTCTTTATGAAAGTAAATTATTTTCATTAAAAAAAATCATTGCTATGGCAGGTGTTTTAGATAATGCTAGATTTAAATACGAAGTGAGCAAAAAATTAGATATAAAAACTTCTTATATAGATACTAAGCTTATAGGTTTTCACAATGATAGTATGGTTTTGGTAAAATCTCAAAGTAAAGTGCAAAATAAAGCTTTAAGTGAAGTCTTAAATAAGCAAAATATTGTTCAAATTGAACAAGAGGTTAAAACCGGTGGTGCTAAAATTATAAAATATTTAAAAACTTCAGCCTATTTAGCTCCTGCTAGTGCTTGCGTGAGAATGATAGAGGCTTTAAAAAGTGGAGAATTTTTACCAGTATGTGTGATTTTAGATGGAGAATATGGCATAAGAGAAAAAGCTTTTGGAGTTATGGCAAGGATTAGTCTTGATGGGGTGCTTGAAACTTTAGAATTAAAATTAGACAATCAAGAACAAATTGCATTGGAAAATTCTTTTGTTCAGTATAATTATAAATAATTTTTTAGGAGTTTTTTACTCCTAATGTTACTTTGTGTTATAAAATCTTATTAGTTTTATTTTATCTTTTAAATAATATTTAATCATGCTATAAATTCGCTATAATAAAAAGTTTGTTTTAAAAATAATTTTTAATAAAAAATCATTAGAAAATTACAAAAAACTAGAAAGGAATATTAATGATTGCTCCAGAGAATACACCAGTTTGGGTTGATGAAGCAAGATGTAAGGCTTGTAATATCTGTGTTAGCTATTGTCCAGCCGGAGTTTTAGCAATGAGAGATGAAATCAGTGCAGTTTTAGGACAGATGATAGAAGTGGTTCATCCTGATTCTTGTATAGGCTGTAGTGAATGTGAAAGTCACTGTCCTGATTTTGCGATTTTTGTTGCCAAAAGAGATGAATTTAAATTTGCAAAGCTTACACCAGAAGCTAAAGAAAGAGCACAAGCTGTTAAAGAAAATAAATACAAAAAACTAAATGCATAGGAAAACAAAATGAGAGAAGTTATATCAACAGGTAATGTTTTAGTAGCCAAAGCTGCGATTGATTGTGGCTGTAAATTTTTTGGTGGTTATCCAATTACCCCAAGTTCTGAAATAGCACATGAACTAAGCCATATGTTACCAAAAAATGATGGTACTTTTATACAGATGGAAGATGAAATTTCGGGTATTAGCGTGGCCTTAGGTGCTTCTATGAGTGGAGTAAAATCCATGACAGCAAGCAGCGGACCGGGAATTTCTTTAAAAGCTGAACAAATTGGTTTGGGTTTTATAGCTGAAATTCCACTAGTAATTGTAAATGTTATGAGAGGTGGTCCTTCAACCGGTCTTCCAACAAGGGTTGCGCAAGGTGATTTATTTCAAGCAAAAGCTCCAACACATGGAGATTATGCAAGTATAGCTTTAGCTCCTGCTTCATTAGAGGAAGCTTACACTGAAACTATTAGAGCTTTTAATTTAGCTGAAAAATACATGACTCCAGTATTTTTGCTTTTAGATGAAACCATAGGACACATGAATGGTAAGGCAAAATTACCTGATTTAGAAGAATTAGAAATTATCAACCGCAAAAAATTTATGGGCGATAAAAAAGATTACAAACCTTATGCAGCAGGTGAAAATGAAGCTGCCACATTAAATCCTTTCTTTGAAGGTTATCGTTATCATATCACAGGACTTCATCATGGAGACATAGGCTTTCCAACAGAAGATGGAGCAATAGTAGATAAAAATATCAAAAGATTATTTGGTAAAATCAAAAATAATACTAATAAAATTTGTACTTATGAAGAGTTTATGTGTGATGATGCGCAGTTTTTAATCATCGCCTATGGTAGCGTTGCAAGATCTGCTAAAGAAGCTATTTTAAGACTTAGAGAAGAGGGTTTAAAAGTAGGGCTTTTTAGACCTATTACCCTTTATCCAGTAGCTGAGAAAAAAATAGCTCAAGTAGTATCTAAATTTGAAAAAGTTATGGTAAGTGAGCTTAATATGGGGCAATATTTAGAAGAAATTCAAAGAGTAAGCAAAAGAGATGATTTTATTAGCTTGCACCGTGCAAATGGTCGCCCTATAACCCCAAGTGAAATTATTGCTAAAGTAAAGGAGAATATGTAAAATGGCTTTTAATTATGATGAATATTTAAGAGTAGATAAACTTCCAACACAATGGTGCTGGGGTTGTGGGGATGGTGTTGTTTTAAAAGCTATTATTAGAGCTATTCAAAAACTTGGCTGGAATATGGATGATGTTTGTTTAGTTTCTGGTATAGGTTGTAGTGGTAGAATGAGTTCTTATGTAAATTGCAATACAGTCCATACTACTCATGGTCGAGCTATTGCTTATGCAACAGGGATTAAACTAGCAAACCCTAAAAAACATGTAATTGTGGTAAGTGGAGATGGCGATACTTTAGCAATTGGTGGAAATCATACCATCCATGGATGTAGAAGAAATATAGATTTAACTCATATTTTAATCAATAATTTTATTTATGGTCTTACAAATTCACAAACTTCACCAACTACCCCACAAGGCTTTTACACTGTTACAGCTCAAGCAGGTAATATAGACCCAAATTTTGATGCTTGTGAGCTTACTAAAGCCGCTGGGGCTTCTTTTGTAGCAAGAACAAATGTTATAGAGGCAAATAAGCTTGAAAATATCATTTTTAAAGCTTTATCTCACAAAGGTTATAGTTTTGTAGATGTATTTTCAAACTGCCATATTAACCTAGGTAGAAAAAACAAAATGGGCGAAGCTGTAAGCATGCTTGATTGGATTAAAAATCGTTGTGTTGAAAAGTCTAAATTTGAACAATTAGACTATGAACAAAGAGCGGATAAATTTCCTACAGGAATTTTACACCAAGATGAAAGCAAAGCAGAATATTGTGAAGCTTATGAGGAAGTTAGAAGAGCCTTGAAAGAAAAAAGAATGGTTGATTTGGGAGTATTAAAATGAAATATCAATTAAGATTTTGTGGTGAAGGTGGACAAGGGGTTATCACTGCAGGTGAAATTCTAGCTAAAGCCGCCATTAAAGAAGGGCGTAATGCTTTTAAAGCTTCTACTTATACTTCTCAAGTTAGAGGTGGGCCAACTAAGGTTGATATTATCGTTGATGAAAATGAAATCTTTTTTCCTTATGCAGTGGAAGGTGAAGTTAGTTTTATGCTTTCAACTGCTGATAAAGGTTATCATAGTTTCAAAGATGGTGTTTGTGATGGTGGTGTTATAGTTATAGAGCCAAATTTAGTTCATCCAAGTAAAGAAGATTATGCAAGATGGAAAATTTTTGAAATTCCTATTATTACTATAGCTAAAGAAGAAGTAGGGAATGTAGCTACTCAATCAGTCGTTGCTTTAGCTATAGCTGCTTATATGAGTAAATGTATTGATATTGATGCATTAAAACAAACTATGCTTGATGTGGTACCTGCAAAAACTAAAGAGGCAAATGCAAAAGCTTTTGATTTAGGTATAGAATACGCTAAAAAAGCACAAGCGGTTTCTTGATTTTCAAGAAACTCTTTCTTGTAAAATAATATTTATTAAATTATCGTTATAATATTTTCCATGTTTAAGCAAAAAGGTAAAATAATGAAAGAGCTAAATGGCTCGCAAATGATTTGTGAAGCATTAAAAGAAGAAAATGTTAAAGTAGTTTTTGGTTATCCTGGTGGTGCGGCTTTAAATATTTATGATGAAATTTACAAACAAACTCATTTTAAACACATTTTAGTCAGACACGAGCAAGCGGCCTTACATAGCGCTGATGCTTATGCTAGAATGAGTGGTAAAGTTGGTGTGGCAGTAGTTACAAGTGGACCTGGTTTTACTAATACAGTTACAGGTTTAGCTACCGCTTATAGTGATTCTATACCTTTGGTTTTAATTTCAGCTCAAGTTGCAAATTCTTTAATAGGAACAGATGCTTTTCAAGAAATCGATGCTATAGGTATTTCAAGACCTTGTGTAAAGCATAATTATTTAGTAAAAAATATCGAAGAATTACCTAAAATTTTAAAAGAAGCTTTTTATATTGCTACAACAGGTAGAAAAGGGCCTGTGCATATTGATATACCTAAAGATGTTACTGCTGCTATGGGTGTATGGCATTATCCTAAAGAAATTTCTATGAAAACTTACAAGCCAACCTATAAAGGAAATATCAAGCAAATTAAAAAATTAGTAAGTTTGATTAAAAATGCTCAAAAACCTTTATTTTACCTAGGTGGAGGTTGTATAGCTTCTAATGCTAGTGACGAATTAAGAGACTTGATTCATTTTTGTCAAATTCCTGCAGTTGAAACTTTAATGGCTCTAGGGGCTTTAAGAAGTGATGATGAGCTTAATTTAAAAATGGCAGGTATGCACGGAAGTTATTGTGCAAATATCGCTTTAAGTGAGTGTGATTTACTCATTGCTGTGGGTGCTAGATTTGATGATAGGATTACTGGTAAAACAAGTGAGTTTGCCAAGGGTGCAAAAATCGTTCATATTGATATAGATCCAAGCTCTATTTCTAAAATTATCGAAGCGCATTTTCCTATAGTTGGGGATATTAAAAGTGTTATTTTAGATACCTTAGAAGAATTAAAAAAAGAAAGTTTTGACAACACAAAATACCAAGAATGGTTTAAAACTTTACAAAACTATCAACAATTATATCCTTTAATCTATGAAGATAGTGATGAAGTTTTAAAACCTCAATGGGTTATAGAAGAATGCGCTAGATTAGCTCCTGATGCAAGGATAATTACTGATGTGGGACAGCATCAAATGTGGGTAGCGCAATTTTATCCTTTTAATTATGCAAGACAACTTGCAACAAGCGGTGGGCAAGGAACTATGGGGTATTCTTTACCGGCTGCACTTGGGGCTAAATTAGCTGTAGATGAAGAAGTTGTAATAAATTTTGTAGGCGATGGTTCTTTTTTAATGAATATACAAGAGCTAATGACAGCAAGTGCTTATGGAATTAAAGTGATTAATATCATTTTAAATAATTCTTTTTTAGGTATGGTAAGACAATGGCAAAGTATGTTTTATAAAGAAAGATTTTCTAATACAGATCTAACAAGTCAACCTGATTTTGTTACTATTGCTAAAGGTTTTCATTGTGAGGGTTATAATGTTTTTAATAAAGAAGAATTTCAAAAAGCTTTTAAAGCAGCCTTAGAATCTAAAAAAACTTGTGTTTTAAATGTAGCTATAGATCGTTATGAAGATGTATTACCTATGGTACCTGCGGGTGGAGCTATTTATAATATGATTTTACCTAGCTATAAAAACAAGGATAAAAAATGAAAAGAAGAGTAATTTCTGTCATTGTATTAAATGAGCATGGGGTATTATCACGCGTTGTCGGGCTTTTTTCAGGACGCGGTTATAATATAGAATCTCTTACGGTTGCTCCACTTGATGATAAAGAATTCTCAAGGATAAATATCGTTACTTTAGGCGATGAAAAAGTTTTTGAGCAAATCATAAAGCAACTTCATAAACTCATACCTACTTATAAGGTAATTGATTCTAGTGATTTTATAGAAAAAGAAACAGCTTTGGTAAAGATTGCTTTAAATGAAAATTTTGCAGGCTTAGATGCTATATTAAAAGCTTATAATGGCAGTGTAACTTATAGTGATGATGAGTTTATTATAGTAATGGCAAGTGATGATGCAAAAAATATTGATAACTTTTTAAAAACTATGAAAAAGTATAATCCTATTAGTGTAGTTAGAAGTGGTTCTATTTTAATGGAGGTAAAATGAAAATTAGTGAAATTGCTAAATTTTTAGGCATAGAATATTACGGAGATGATATAGAAATTACAGCTTTAAATTCATTAAATAATGCAAGTTTTACTGAACTTAGTTATTGCGATGGAGAAAAAAACTCTAAAAAAATTGCAAGCAGTGGAGCTGGGGCTATATTAGTCTCAAAAGAATTTGAAAATTTAGTTTCAAAAGATTGTGTTAAATTAGTTGTTGATAATCCACATTTATCTTTTGCGCTTTTAAGTAAGCTTTTTGCTAAACCTTTAATTTCTAGTGAAAAGAAAAATTCTAAAATCGCTAAAAGTGCCAAGATTATGCCAAATGTTTATATAGGCGAAAATGTCCAAATAGCTGATCATGTAGTAATAATGGCAGGAGCTTATATAGGCGATAATGTAAGTATAGGTGAATATACTACAATCCATCCAAATGTTGTGATTTATAATGACACTAAAATAGGTAAAAAATGCCATTTGCTAGCAAATTGTGTTATAGGTAGTGATGGTTTTGGCTATGCGCATACAAAAAATGGCGAGCATTATAAGATTTATCACAATGGAAATGTTATTTTAGAAGATTTTGTGGAAGTTGGAGCTTGCACGACTATTGATAGAGCAGTTTTTGAAAGTACTATCATAAAGCAAGGCACAAAGATTGATAATCTTGTTCAAGTAGGGCATAATTGTGAAGTAGGGGAGAATTGTCTTATAGTAGCTCAAAGTGGAATTTCAGGCTCAAGTATTTTAGGTAAAAATGTTACCATGGGTGGGCAAAGTGCTACAAGTGGGCATTTAGAAATAGGGGATTTTGCTACCATAGCCGCAAGGGGCGGGGTCACTAAAAATTTAGAAGGTGCTAGGGTTTATGGTGGTTTTCCTATCATGCTTCAAAAAGATTGGTTAAAATTTCAAGCAAAAATTATCACAGCTTTTAGGGATAAACATGAGTAAAAAAATATTTAAAACTATAGAATTACATGGTAGTAAAAGTGGAGAAATAAGCCTTTGTAATCTTTCTAATCCTTATGGTATAGGAAGCAATGATGTCTTAAGTATAGGTGTGGCTTTAAAAAAAGAAAATGGAATAGATTGGAAAATTCATATTCCTTATGAAAATTTAAAAGATCTTATCCATGCACTTCAAGAAATAGAAAAAAGCAAAGCCTAGTTTAAAAACTAGGCGTATTTAAATCTCGTTTCCTTCCTGCGTTAATAATTAAAACAAAATTAAGCACAATCAAAACATACACAAAAGTTGGTATAGGAAAAGCGTCACCATTTGCATAAGAATGAAGCCCAGAAAGATAAAAATTCACTCCAAAATAAGTCATTAATATACTATAAAAGGCTAAAACACTAGCACTTGCAAAAACAAAAATAAAATAAGCTTTAAAAATAAATCTTAAGTGTAATACCATGGTATAAACTACAATAGAAATCAAAGCCCAAGTTTCTTTTGGATCCCAACCCCAATATCTTCCCCAGCTTTCATTAGCCCAAACTCCGCCTAAAAAATTTCCTATTGTAAGCATTGCAAGCCCTATTATCATAGACATTTCATTAACACAGTGTAATTTAATGATGTTTAAATCTATATTTTTATTTTTACCCCTTAAAGCAAAAAGAATTAAACTCAAAATCCCTATAATAAAACAAAGTGCTAAAAATCCATAACTTGCTGTTATAATAGAAACATGAATATTAAGCCAATATGATTTTAAAACAGGTACTAAATTCCCAATTTGAGGATCCATAAAGCCAAGATGAGCCACAAAAAGCGAAATGCCTGCTAAAAAACTCGCACCACATAAAGCCAAGAGTGATTTTCTAAAAAATATCACAGCACTTATCGCACAAGCAAAAGCTATATAAATCATGCTTTCATAAGCATTACTCCAAGGAGCATGCCCACCTACATACCAACGAATGCTTAAAGCTAGTGCATGTATGATTACACACATGCTTAAAATGATGTAAAAAAATCTATATACAAAGGCAGATAAAGAAATATTTTTTAATATAGTATAAAAACTTAAAAAGAAAAACACTAATGCAAAGCTAATATAAACAAAAGTTAGATTATCAAAGATATTATAATGATTAAGCAGTATTTCAAGATCTAATCTTTCTTTTGGCGGTAAAACACTACTTCCATAGTGATTTTGAAAATCTTTTAAAGATTGCAAAAATTCATTTGCATCTTGCCATTGATTATTTTCAACACCATTGCGAACTTGTAAAAAATAGCTAACTAAAAGCATTTGTAAACGCTCTACATCTTCTTTTGCAAAAGGTAAAATTTGCACCGGAGAATACCACTTTAAACTTTGCTCATTAATATCAGGAAAAATAGTTAAAGCTTGACCGCTATAAATATAATATGCATGATTTATTTTTTCATCTAAGGCTAGCAAATCTTTATCGAAGTTAGTTCTTAGTGAGGGCTTTTTGCGGTTAGCTTCCTCAACATAATTACTAAGTTTATATACCCCATTATCAAACACATCATCAAATGCTATGTATTTTTCATTTATATCTACACCTATTAATTCTCTTAGCTTGCTTGTTTTTGTAGCTATCATTTTGATTTTTCTAAATTCTTTAGGATAAATCATCATTGCTAGAAAAATTTGATCATAGTGAAGATTTAAAAATTTTTCTTTTTGAGTGATTTTATAAATAAATTCCATTGCCAAAGTATCTAAAGGTTTGATTCTACCATTATGATCTTGTACAAGTAATTTTGCAAAATTTAAAGAATGCTCATAGGAATTTTTTTGTAAATTTGAGATTAAATTTAAAATTTCACTTTTATTTTCTTGTGCAAAAAGTGGAGTTTGTAAATTTGCAAAAAGCAAAATAAACAATACAAAGCTTTGACCTTTTTTTAAATAAATGCTTAAACGATGAAATCTTGAGTTTTTGTCAAATAAAACCCATAAAAATCCTAGAATCAATAAAGTATAACCTATATAAGTAGGGATTTTACCAGGATCTTTATTAACTGAAAGTATAGTGCCTTGCTCATCTTGATCATAAGAGCTTTGAAAAAATCTATATCCACCATAATCAAGAACATTATTCATAAAAATATCATAATCTAAGTTAATATTATTTTGCTCATCCATGATTTGAATTTTGGAAGTGTAAGAAGATGGACTCATAGAACCTAAATAACGCTCTAGTATAAAATCTTTTAAGTGTAATGCAAAAGGAAGCTTAATTTCTCTTGGTCCCCAATTGATAGTAAAATTTTTTCCCTGTAAGTTAAAATGCACTGCTTGTTTGTTTGTAAAATTTGGATTTAAAATTATTTGCGTATTTGCTTTTTGATAATTAATATTTAATTTTAAGCTAGCAGGTGTGATAGAGTCTTTTTGTGGAGTGTATTTGATAGAGCTTATGATTAATTTTTCACCATTTAAGTCAATAGTTTTTTCAAAATGCTTTTGAGTTAGCGTGGTAAAGCTAATAGGAAATTCAAAACTAGCATTAGCATCAAAATCAGTAATTTTTATAAATTCTTCCCTAGTAACTATGGTGTTAGAGCTTTGATTTTCTCTTATATGCATTCCACCTTCTAAGCCAAAATATCTAGTAAGTCCAGCACCGATTAAAATCACTATAAAAGATAAATGCAAAAGCAAGATAGAGTATTTTTTCTTTTGAAAAAGCTTGTTGTAAAATATCACTCCGATTAAATTTAAACCTAGCAATAAATGCAACATATCAAACCAAGCATTATTATAAATTAAAGCTTTAGCTGCACTAATACCAAAATCATTTTCTATAAAGGTTGCCACAGCACAAGCTATGGCATATATACTCATTAGTAAAAAACTCATTGCAAAAGAAAAAAAATACTGCATTTTTAACCTTTAAATATTATTTTCTTTATAAAAATGTATGAGTTTTTGTGCTATGGCTGCTTCGTCTAAATTTTGATTTTCTTTTTGATTTAAAAACTCCATTGTAGCGCTTAGTCTTTTTGCGCTAATAAAACCAGGATAATTTAGCAAAGTTTGGCTGTTTTTGTTTAAAATTACAATAGTAGGGGTGGCTACTATATCATAAATACTAGAAAGTTCAGCTGTACTTAAGTCACTTTTATGGTTTTTATAAAATGTATGAATTTTTTTATAGCTTATATTTATATAATATGAGCTGTATTTGTCTTTTATAAGTTCTTGTATTTTTTTATCATTTTTAATTTCTTCTTTTAATTTATCACAATATAAGCAGTGATTTGCGCTGAAAATGATTAAAATGTTTTTATCATCACTTTTTATATTTGTATTATCTTTAAATAAATAGGCTATTTCTTCATAAGATTTTTTATCTAAATCATTTGCTTTTTGTAAATTTTCTTTAGAAAATTGTGTACCGCTTGAGATTAAATTAGAATCAAATTTTTCTTCATTAGAACAAGCTATAAAAAAAATACTTAAAAAACTAAGTGAGAGTATTGTTTTAAACATTTAAAATCCTTGAAAAAATTAGAAAAAGTCCTTATTCGCTATTATAGCGAATAAGGTTATAAGATAGTGTTAAAGAAAGTATAAAGCATTAAAAATAAAAATACTAAGCCAGTGATTAGCATTGCAAATCCTGCAAGTTTAGCTAGCCATTGATATGCTTTGAAGTTACTTTTATTTTCATATAAAGTGCTTAATTTTCCACTTTCTTTTAAGCGTTTATACCATACGCTTCTTTCTTGTTTAATCTCTTCTTCACTAATACTTCCTGAAAAAATCACCATATCCATAGGGAAGCGATCTGCTCTAAAATGCGTATTAAAGAAGTGAATTGCAAAAATAAATCCTGTAGCAAGTAAAGCTTCATCAGAGTGAAGTAGGGTTGCTAAGTTGATTGCTTCACCTGGTAAAAATTTACCAAAGAAAGCAGGAAACCATAAAATAAGCCCTGAAATACCAATGATAAACATACCCCAAAATACTGCTAGATAGTCAAATTTTTCCCAATAAGTCCAGCGGTCAAATTGCGGTCTTGGTCCAAAACCAAAGAACCATTTAAAATGATCTTTCATATCTTTAAAATCTTGCCAATTTGGCATTAAAGAATCAGGTCCAAAAGTAGCTTTTAAAACTTTCATAAAGCTTATTTTGCCAGTTATTGGATCCCTTGCTACATCACGGCGTTTCCAATTTACGATGATGATTTCTCCAATGTGAGAGAAAAATACTGCAAACATTACTATGGCTGAAATATGATGTATAGTTGCAGCGTTAATGATATCTCCACCCATTAAATCAATCATAAGTTTAGCCCATGCTGAATCATAGAATTTTTGCGGTAAGCCTGAGAATGCAAGACCCAAAAAGCTAACTGCCATAAAAAAATGCTGAATTCTATGAAAAGTGCTAAATCTTCTTACTCTTACTTTATCTTCATGTGCTGCTTTTCTTGCTTCTTTCCATTCTTTAGGATATTTTATACGCATAGCAATTAAACGCAAGCACCAAAGTATAGTATGGGCTCCAAAGAAAACAAATACAGAAATGACCAAAATAGTCATGAATATATAAGCACCATGTAATCCAGGATATTTTTCGCCATCACTATGATCAGCATGTGCCATCCAATTTGCGAAATTTTCATTTGCATTTGGGTGGCATGATTTGCAAGTTTGAACACGGTTAATTGGCGAGAGAGTTGAGCTTCTTTCGCTTGATTTTAAAATATTATGTTTTCCATGACAATCAGAACAAGTAGCAACACTTGGAGTTTCACCTGGAGTGCTTAAAAACATACCTTTACCATGAAAAGTCATATGAAAAGTTGCACTTTTTTGTTTATGACATTGTGCGCATTTTTGATCGACTAATTGTTTTTGTGAATAAATTCCTGAATGTTTTGGGGTAATATGAATAGAGTGACAAGTCGCACAAGATGGTTTTTCTTTTTTCTTTTGCATATCTTGAGCGGGTAAGAACTTTTCTACTCCATGAGCGCTTTTTGCTAAAGCATTGCTTGCTTTTTCATGACAAGTTGCACATTTTTGATTGATTAAGTTTTTATTTGCTGCAATATCAGCTCTAATGCCTTTACCTTTTTGAGCATGACAATCACGACAAGATGGGGTATTGCTAAATTTAAATCTTGAGTGGATAGTGTCTTTAAATTCGATAATTTCTTTAGCTTTTTCCCATTTAACTGTGTCTATTTTTTCAACTTTTCTACCTGAAGTTACCCATGATTCTATACCATCAAGCATTACAACAGAGTTTTTATAGCCAAGTTCTATAGCAACTGCAGCTGCTTGAGAAGCTTCAAATCTAAAACGATTTAAACCATAAAATACTAAATTTGCATTTTTATCATTAGGTAATAAATTTTGCCAATTTTCCACATAGGTTGATATGGAATTAGGTATATAACCATTAGCTTGTCTATCTTGCTCTGAATTGACATCAAAAAAATAAGTATTGTTTTGATCTAGCATTTCTTGAGCTTGTGCTAAGCTAATGCTTTTTACACCTTCTATTGAGCCTATTTCTCCATTAGCCTCAGCAAAAATAAATCCTGATGGCATAAAAAGAGTAAAAAGCACAATAAAAAGTCGAGTAATTAAATTTTTCAAGACTAGCTCCTTATTTTAAGGAAGAATTTTTCATTCTTCCTTTGTTTTTATTTACCATTTAGGATATTTTGTGCTTCTTGGATATAAATTAAAGCTTCTTCTATGATTTTCTTAGAATAAGCAGGTCCATGAACACCCCAAGAACCATCTTTTTCTAGTCTATCAGCTATGGCTTGAGCTTGATTAGTTAGGCTTAATACTTTTGATTTTTGCTCTATTGAAAGTTTATTTTTTTCAGCAAAAGTTTTATCAATATTTGCTATGCCTTTTCTAATTTTCTCATAGCCTTCTTTAACAGGGTTTTGCCACTGCATTACTTTATCATAAATCATTTCTTGATTGCTAAAGTGAAGTTTTTCAGGTAAGGTTGATTGCACAGGACTATGACAACCACTTGCACCAGGACCCATTAGGTTAATATCACTAAAACTAGTTCTACCACAACTCCACATTAAATCAAGGAAAAATCTACCTTCATCATCTCTAGCTATGGTCCAGCCACCAACTTTAGGCGATCTTTCTTTGCCTTCTGGTGGATTAAGTGTTTTTGCGGTTTTATCTACTTTGATATTCCAAATATGTGAAGCTCTAACATTATCAAATCCACCTTTATCAGGGTTTTGAACTGCTCCAAAGTTTTCACAACTCATCATGTTTGGCATGTGACAAGCTGTACAGTTATCTTTTGCGTGAATTCCACCTTTTTTGAAAAAGCTTGCTTGAGTTTCATGACAATCTTTGCAAGTTTTTTTAAGTTTTGTTTTAGTATAACCGCTTTTCCAATCATTAAAAGTTACTTCATGCGGATCATGACAAGTATTACATCTCATACCCTTATCGTAGTGTGCTGAAGAATACATTTGAGCACCTTCTGTTCCACACGCAGGGCAACTTGATTTAAAATATGCGTTGAAAGGTTTTCTAGGATTGATTTTAGCATCGGTTTCATTATATGAAAATCTTTGATGACATCTTTCACAATTTGATGGCATGCCTGCACCTCTTGCTCCATAAAGATGTGCTCCAGCCCCATGGCATTCCTCGCAAGTAATACCTTTTGAGATGGTATGTTTTTGAAGTTCTTTTGGATTACCCAGTGCTTTGTAAAATTCTTCCTTGCTTTTAAAGTCAAATTTAAAAGTATGACAGGTTTCACAATACGCAGTAGCAGGTTGGAAAACCGCTTTTTCTTTATAAGTTGCAGCATAAGAGTTTGTTCCCCATACTTGAGAGCCATTTCCTCCAAAATCTTCCATTTTAGTAGGAAAACCAGGTGCAAATGCAGCTATTTTTTGTGCCATTTCAGGGGTTAAAAACTCACTCCAAAGTCTTGAAAATTGATTACCTCCAGCGGTTAATTTACCACTTAAATCACTCAAATTTCCATCTTCAACATGGTAAGTTCCACGCACAAGCCATCTATCTATAAAACCATATTTTGTTCTTGGTGTTCCAATGAGAGCATAAACATCATTTGGATAAATTCCATCGGGTAAAATAGTAGCTTGAGAATTATACATAGGTTTTTTCAAACCTTCAGCTCCACCAACTTCTTCCATTTCATGTGGAAAACGCACGGTTTTTGCATGACGAGAGCGCTCCCAAGAAGCATATTGAGCAGGATGACATTCGCCACATTTTTTTGGACCCACAAATTTGTTTGGAAAATCCAAAAAAGATTCATAAGGCAAACGATAGGTAATAGAGGCTTGCTTTAAATCATGCTCGGCAGCAAATTTAGCTCCATTTTGATTTACAACCCAATTTTCAGTTCTATCACTATGGGTAAATTTACCCACCAAACGCCCTTCTTTTTCATATTTAAAAATAGGGTGATTTTTATAAAGATAATCAAAAAATGCATCTTCTTGAGCCACATAACCATCAAGGGTTCTAGGCTCTGAAGAAGCAAAAGCTTGTGTAGTCAAACTAATGCCCAATGCTAAACAAGCATAAGTGGCGACTTTAGCTAGTTTATGTTTCATAACTTCCCTTTCATGTAGTTTTGTTAAAAGATAAAAACACTCTTATTTATTATCTATTAACTTTTAAAACATAATTTTGACTATTTTTTAATAAAAATTAACTTAAAAATATAATTTATTAACTTTTTATTAATTTAAATAATAAAAATTATCATATAGAAAAAGAAGTTATTTGCTAAATATTAAATTCTACTAATAGTCCCTACTACCTTACCTACAATTAAAAAGTCTCCATTTTGATAATGAACATCCGCATAACTTAGGTTAAAAGAGTGTAAATAAACTCCGCCTTTATTGCTTTTAAAAATTTGTTTGATAAATAAACCATCTCTGGTATTTACTGCAAAAACTCCACCTTCTTTAAAGCTTTTGCTTTTATCTACTAAACACAAAGAATCATCTTTGATTTCAGGCTCCATGCTATCGCCTATACATGGGATGATATCGCAATCTTTAGAGCCAAAAAAATCACTTAGCTTTTCATCTATAATCACTTCTGAAAAACTTACATTATCATTTAAAGCTCCACCTCCCATAGAAGCATTAACATCATAATATTTTAAAACATTATAGTTTAGATCATGCGTTAGAGTATTACTCTCAAGGGAATCTTCATAAAAAAACGCATTGATATTAATATTTCTCTCATTTAAAAAATGAAGTATTTGTTTATAAGGTATGGAATTTCTAAATTTCATACTATAAAAGGTATCAGGATTGATATTTAGCATCTTAGCTACATCAGAATCTTTGGCGTTTTTTATTCCTTCTTTTTGGAGTATAAATTTTAATTTATCAGTAATTTCATTCATTTGCATAAAAATCCTTTTAAATAAAAAGTATTTTAGCAAATTTACTTTTATTTTGCAAGAATTCTTTTAAATTAAAAGATATTTAGCTTCCAAATTTATGGAAGCTAAAAATTATTTATTAGTCAGACTTTTGATGTATTGATCTACCATGTATAAGCCATTGCCATTATCGCTTATGAGTTTGATTTTATCTACTATACCTCTAAAAAGCGCTTCCTCTTCGTGTTGTTCGCTTACATACCATTGTAGAAAATTAAAAGTAGAATAATCTTTACTTGAAAGCATAAAATCTACAAGATTATTAATAGAAGCAGTGATACTTTGCTCATGCTCAAAAGTTTTTTCAAATACATCAAGCAATGATTTAAAATCACTATCAGGTTTTTTAACTTCTTTTAATTCTACTTTAGAATCAGTTTCATTCAAATAAGTGATGAGTTTTCTAGCATGATCGCTTTCTTCTCTTGCATGCTCGAACAAAAACGCCCCTGCACCATCAAAACTATGCTCATAGCACCATGAACTCATACTCAAATACAAATTTGCTGCATACATTTCTTTATTAATTTGCTCATTTAATAAAGCTACTACTTCTTTTGAAAGCATTTTCTCTCCTTTAAGTGTTATTGCTTTATTATATTAATATAGTTTTATTAAAAAGATATTAATAATAAAAAAATTATTTTGTATTTTTTATACTAAAAGAAAAAACACTACCTTTTTGTGGGTTAGATTGAATTTTTAAAGAACTTTTGTGTAAAGTGAGTATTTTTTTAACTAAAAACAATCCTAGTCCAAAAGAATTGTTTTGGCTAGTATTGATTTTATAAAATTTTTTTGTGATTAGTTTTAAATATTTTTCCTCTATGCCTATGCCTTGATCTTGTATAGTAAATTCTTGGTTTTTAACTTCAATAAAAATATCTTTTTGACTATATTTTAGTGCATTGCTAATGAGATTAATAATAACTTGCTCAATGAGAAAAGAATCTGCTTTTATGAAAGTCTGCTCTCCTTGAATTTTAATCCTGCTTTCATTAAAATTTTCAACAATATTTTTACTTAAAGCATATAAATCAAAATTTTCTTCATTTAAAGATGTGATATTTAAATTAAAAACAAAATTTAGTTTGTGTGTTAGTTGGTTGATTTTTACGCTTTGCTTGTGAATTTTTTCAAGCATAAATTTTCTCATAGTTTCATCATTATGTTCTTTTTCTAAAGATTGCAAACTTAAATTTATAACACTTAAAGGATTTTTTAACTCATGTGAAATAGCACTGATTAAATTTGAAAGTTGAGTGTTTTTCATTTTAATTTTTTTGGCTTGTTTTTTATTTTGTAATTCTTTCTCATAAAATAATTTTTTTATTTTTAATAATCTTAAATTTAAAGAATTTAAATCATAAAAAAAGTTCTTTGTAAAATGAAATTCTGATTGACTCTTTATATTTTTAATAAACAAAAGTAATTCTTGAAAGTATTTTTTAAAAAAGTTAAATATAAAAATATATATTGCAGTTAATACTGCTAAAAAAAGTAAAAAAATCAAAATATTTTTTATCCAAAAATCTTGTATTTTTGCATTTATTTTTGGATAAACAATGATGATGTATTTATATCCTTCATATTGATAAGCTTTATAATAAATTTCTTTATTATTAAAAAATTCATGTGTAAAATCTGCGTTAAATTGATTTTTAAAGAAATCAAAATCATCTAAAGATGAGATGATTTTTCCATCTTTTTTGATGATAAAATCTGCTCTTGTTTGTTGAGAAAATTCTTGAATGTTGTTTGTATTGAGTGTTTTTATAATGCTAAATTTTAATGTATCATTCAAGGTTTTTAATTTTTGCTCATAAGTGCTTTTTATAGTGTTATTTATATATTGCTCATTAACAAAATAAAACAATCCTATAAAAAATATACAAAAACATATAAAAAATAAAGCAAAAAAATTTCTGATTTTTAACACAATTTATAACCCACCGAGCGCACTGAAATGATATTTTCTTTAATTTGTGGAATTTTTTGTTTTAATCTTAAAATAGCCGTATTGATTGTCTTATCGCTTGTTGTGTCATTTTTCCATACCTGCTCACTTAAAAATTGACGGCTTAGAAGTTGATTTTTGTGATTAAAAAAACACTTGAGTAATTCTACATCTAGGGTTGATAAATTGTCAAATGTATTTGTTTGATGAATTAATTTTCTCTCTTCTATATATAAAGTAAAATCTTGATAAGAAATTTGTTCTTTTGGAGTTTTATTTCTTTTAGTTACGGCTTTGATTCTAAATAAAAGTTCATTAAAATCAAAAGGTTTGCATATATAATCATCACAGCCTTGCTCAAAACCTTCTAAAATATCTTTTTGTAAAGTCTTTGCACTAAGAAAAATCACAGGCTCCATATAACCTTTTTTTCTTAATTGTTTTATCATCTCTACACTATCGCCACTTGGTAAATTTCTATCCATGATGATTAAGTCTATTTCATTTGTATCTAGAAAGGTTTCTAAGTCAAAAAAATCAAAATAATTATAAATTTTTATATTTTCTTGACCAAGTCTTAAACTAATTAACTCATTTAAATCTTTATCATCTTCTATCAAAATAACATTTAGCATATAAAATTATATCAAAAAATACATGTATCCAAAATGTTTCCAAGTTTTTTTAAATTTTCATTACTTTTTTAAAACAAGGAGAAAAAATGAAAAAACTTTTGGCTTTAAGTGTGGCTACCTTTGTTAGTTTAAACGCAGCAGAATTAAAAATAGCAGGTTCATCTACTGTCTATCCTTTTACTTCTTTTGTTGCTGAAGAGTATGCTTCTATAAAAAATACAAAAACACCTATAGTTGAAAGTCTTGGCACAGGCGGTGGTTTTAAAGTGTTTTGCGAGGGAATTACTGATATTTCTAATGCTTCAAGAGCAATCAAGCCAAGTGAATTTGAAACTTGTAAAAAATCAGGTGTGAGTGATATAGTCGGGATTATGATAGGCTATGATGGCATAGTTTTAGCTCAAAATAAAATCAATGCTCCATTAAATATAAGCTTACATGAGTTATTTTTAGCTTTGGCCAAAGAAATTCCACAAGATGGAAAATTAGTCCCAAATCCTTATACAAATTGGCAACAAATCAATAAAAATCTACCAAATAGAAAAATTACAATCTATGGTCCTCCATCAAGTTCAGGAACAAGAGATAGTATAGAAGAGCTTGTAATGGTAGATATTTCTAAAAAAATTCCTGAATATAAAGGTGCATATAAAACTATACGCCAAGATGGAGCATTTATACCAAGCGGAGAAAACGATAATTTAATTGTTTCAAAACTTTCTGTTGATAAAGAAGCTTTTGGGCTTTTTGGATACGGATTTTTAGCTAGCAATGATGATAAGATTAATGCAGTTGATATTGATGGTGTAAAAGCTGATGAGAAAAATATATCTGAAGGAAAATATAAACTAGCTCGTTCTTTGTTTATATATATGAATGCTAAGAAAAATCCAGAAGTATTTGAATTTGCAAAAATTTATATGAGTGATGATTTAGCTAAAAGCGGAGCAGAATTAGAAAAAATAGGATTGGTTCCTTTGGATGAAAAAACATTAAAACAAACCCAAAAACATATAGAAGAAAAAGGTTTATTAACTGATGAGCTTGTTAAAGCAGGGAAAGTTTTTTAATTTTTAGGATGAAAAATTGATAAAAGAAAAAATAATAAAATTAACGCTTTTTCTTTGTGCTTTTGTTAGCGTAGTAGTAAGCTTTGCTATTATGCTAACTATTTTAATAGAGGCATTAAAATTTTTTCAAAAAGAAAGCGTATTTACTTTTTTATTCTCAAGTCAGTGGGCAGCAGATGCTGCATTTGTAGGTGCTGATGGAAGTAGCAAGCATGGGGTTTTTGGTGCCTTGAGTTTATTTTGGGGAACTTTTTATATTTCATTAATAGCAATGCTAACAGCCTTACCTTTAGGTGTAATGTGTGCTATTTATCTTGGAGTATTTGCAGGTAAAAAATCTAAAAACTATTTAAAACCTATTTTAGAAATCATAGCAGGAATTCCTACTGTAGTTTTTGGATTTTTCGCAGCCATAGTTGTAGCTCCTTTTATAGTGTGGTTTTTTTCTCTTTTTGGTATAGAAGCTAGTTTTCAAAGTGCCCTAGGTGCAGGTTTTATCATGGGTATTATGATAGTTCCTATAGTGGCTTCACTCTCACAAGATTGTATTGAAGCTGTAAGTTTAAAAAGGATAAACGGAGCTTATGCTTTAGGTATGACTAAAAAAGAAGTCGTTTTTGCAGTAATTTTACCAGAAGCAATGCCAGGTATAGTTGCAGCTTGTCTTTTAGGACTTTCAAGAGCTTTAGGTGAAACAATGATTGTTGTTATGGCTGCTTCATTGCGTCCAAATTTAACAATGAATTTTTTAGAAGATATGACAACAGTGACTGTAAAAATAGTAGAAGCATTAAGTGGCGATCAAGCTTTTGATAGTTCTTTAGCTTTAAGTGCATTTTCTTTAGGGCTTGTGCTTTTTATTATTACATTAATCATTAATATTTTTAGCGTTTATTTGATAAATCGCTTCCATAAAAGGAAAAATTTATGAAAAAACTTTTTAAACAAAGAAAAAAAGCTTCAAAAAATTTCAAAAGATTCTGTAAAATGGGGCTTTATATAAACCTTATTTTTCTTTGTATTTTTTTATCAAGCGTAGGGTATCTTGGGATAGGAGCTTTTAAGCAAACTTACATTTATGCCCAGGCTGATAGAAATAGCCCTTCATATGAGCTTTTATCGCGTGCTGAACAAAGGAAAATAAGAACAGGTCAAATCAAAGAAAAATCTTGGCTTTTAGCAAATTCTGAAGTTGATCAATATATGAAAAAAAACTACAATAAACTAAGCGATGAACAAAAAACTTTAGTTGATGAATTAGTTCAAAAGCAAGAAATAAAACTAAGTTTTAACACAAATTTTTTTCTTAATGGAGATTCTAAATCACCTGAAAATTCAGGAATCTTTGCTTCTGTGGTTGGAACTTTACTTGTGATGATAGTATGTATGGTTGTAAGTATCCCAATAGGAGTTGGAGCAGCTATTTATTTAGAAGAATTTGCTCCGCAAAATGTATTTACGCATTTTATAGAAGTGTGTATTAATAACCTTGCAAGTATTCCTAGTATTTTATTTGGACTTTTAGGACTTGGGGTGTTTATTAATCTTTTTGGGATGCCTCGTTCTAGTGCTTTAGTTGGAGGATTAACTTTGGCTATTATGAGCTTACCTATTATTATTGTTTCAACTAAAGCTGCCTTAAAAAGTGTGGATATTAATATGAAAAATGCAGCATATGCTTTAGGCATGACTAAAATTCAAATGATAAAAGGCATTATGCTACCTTTGGCAATGCCTATGATTTTAACAGGTTCTATTTTAACTTTAGCTCAAGCTATTGGTGAAACCGCGCCTTTGATGATTATAGGTATGATAGCTTTTATACCTGATGTGGCAAATAGTGTTTTTGCGCCAACAAGTGTTTTACCTGCTCAAATTTTTTCATGGTCAGCTATGCCAGAGCGTGCATTTTTAGAAAGAACAGCAGCAGGGATTATAGTGCTTTTATCTCTTTTGGTGATTTTAAATTTAGCAGCAATACTTTTAAGAAGATATTTTCAAGGAAAATTAAAATGATAGCAAAAACAACAAATCTAAATTTATTTTATGGTAAAAAACAAGCTTTATTTGATATTAATATGGAAATTCAAAAAAATAAAATCACAGCTTTAATAGGTGCTTCAGGATGTGGAAAATCCACATTTTTGCGTTGTTTTAATAGGATGAATGACAAAATAGCAAAAATCGATGGTCTTGTTGAGATTGATGGAAAAGATGTTAAAAATCAAGATTTAGTCGTGCTTAGAAAAAAAGTTGGAATGGTATTTCAACAACCTAATGTTTTTGTAAAAAGCATTTATGATAATATTTCTTATGCTCCAAAACTCCATGGGATGATCAAAAACAAAGATGAAGAAGATGCTTTAGTGGAAGATTGTCTTAAAAAAGTAGGGCTTTTTGAGGAGGTTAAAGATAAACTAAAACAAAATGCTCTAGCACTTTCAGGTGGTCAGCAACAACGCCTTTGTATTGCAAGAGCTTTGGCCATAAAGCCAAAATTATTACTTTTAGATGAACCAACTTCAGCGCTTGATCCCATATCTTCAAGCGTTATAGAAGAGCTTATTAAAGAATTAAGTCATAATCTTTCTATGATCATGGTAACGCATAACATGCAACAAGGTAAGCGCGTGGCTGATTATACTGCATTTTTTCATCTAGGCGAACTTGTAGAATTTGGAGAGAGCAAGGAATTTTTTGAAAATCCTAAAGAAGAAAAAACAAAAGCTTATTTAAATGGAGCTTTTGGATAATTTTTATTTATTTAGAAATTTTGATGATATAATTAATCAAAATTTCTAAAAGGCTTAACATGCTTAAAAATGAAACTTATTTTATAGACTCTTGTGATGATGTAGAATTAAATATAAAAAGAGAAAGTAAATTAGAATATAGAATCACTTATGATGATAGTAAGCAAATGAAAGCTATTGTTTTTATCATAGGTGGGTATGGAGCTAATGCAAATATACATTTTCTAGAAAGTTATAGAAATTTTATAGCTAAAAAATTTGATGTAGTAGCTGTAAATGTATTTTATCATTGTTTTTGCCAAAGAGTTTCTGATGTGGACAAATATAGTGCAACTACTACTTTTATGGAAGATGATTTACCTTTTTTGAAAGAAGTTTTAGAAAATTTCAAAATTCAATCAAGTAAATTAGATACCAATAATGCTCATATACATTATGATTATTTGTATCATACCATTACTAATTTAAAAAATAATAAAA
>NZ_JANQDA010000014.1:0-44667 GCF_024723655.1 Campylobacter sp. RM5063
CAAAAAATGAAATTATGCCAAAAGAATATTTTTTTGTCAAGATCTAAAATAAAAATTTAAGCATATTCTTAAATATGCTTAAATTTAAACAATTAAGCTAAATCCAACGACACTTTTCCATTTTTAATTTCTGCCACCTTAACCTTAACCTCGTTACCAATTTCTAGCTTTTCCTTGAATTTAGAATTATGTAATAAACCATCTACGCCATCTCTAAGTTCTACAAAAACTCCAAATTCTACAACTTTTTGAACTTTTCCTATAAATTCTTCTCCGATATCAAATTTAGGCACTTCTTTTCTATCGCGCTTTTTATTAGAACCTTTAGAATGAACTAAATTTAATATATATTCTTTGCTTTGAGAAATAAAATCATGATTAATTCCTGCTATTTTAACCTCACCTTTATCTCTATCTAAGTCAATATTAACTTCAAATTTTTCTATAATCTCTTTTATAGTTTTACCACCTTGGCCAATAATATCAGGGATTTTATTTGGATCTACATTAAAAATTTCAATCTTTGGTAAAATTGCTTCATTAACAACTATGTTTTGATTGGCCTCTTCCATTAATTGTAAAATGTGCTCCCTGGCTTCTTTTGCTTGATATAAAGCTTCTTTTAAAACTTGTTGCTCTATACCGCCAAGTTTTATATCCATCTGCAAAGCAGTGATTCCCTCATAACTCCCTGCTACTTTAAAATCCATATCTCCATCATGATCCTCAAGACCCATAATATCTGTTAAAATAGCATATTTTTCATCTTCAAAAACAAGTCCCATTGCCACACCTGCCACTAGTTTTTCACTTTTTACCCCTGCGGCTCTTAAAGCCAAAGCACCACCACAAACAGTAGCCATAGAACTAGAACCATTGCTTTCTAAAATTTCAGACACTAAACGAATAGTATGAATATAATCCGTATCAATACTAGGATGTAAAGCTCTTTTTGCTAAATTTCCATGCCCTAACTCTCTTCTACCTGGAGCTTTTATAGGAGTAGCCTCACCTACGGAAAAACCTGGAAAATTATAATTTACCATAAATTTTTCGCATATTGGATTTTTTTCTGTTAGCAAATCTGACATTTGCGCATCATTATCACTTCCCAAGGTAGCTATAACTAAAGCTTGAGTTTGCCCTCTAGTAAAAAGACACGATCCATGTGCATTTGGCAGAATATTTGTCTCTATATCTATCTTTCTAACATCTTTCAAGCCTCTACCATCTGCCCTTTTATTTTCATTAAGAATTTGACTTCTAACAAGCTCTCTTTTGCACAAATATAAAGCTTTCTCAATATCTTCAATTTTCCATTCATTTTCAATAGCACTAGCTTCATTTTCAATCTCTTTTGCTATTTGTGAGATTTCACTTGCTCTTTCACTTTTCGCCATTTGGTTAATTGCAATTTTAAGCTTTGAGATATAAGAATTTTTAATAAAATCAACAATTTTACCACCATCTGTTTCTATTTTAAATTCAAGTTTGGAATTTTTTCTATAAGCAGCAAAAACTCTTTCATATTCATTAGAGCCACGCAAAATCGCATTGCCTGCAAATTCTAAAGCCTTTAAAACATCATCCTCATTAAGCTCATTCATACAATGTTGACCATTTTGTTTATTTGCTAAAGCTCTCATTTCTATCATTAAAAGCTCATCTTTAACACCCGCCACATAAAGGTCTAGGGTGCTATTTTTTAATTCACTATTGCTTGGATTTAAAACAAATTCATTATTCATACGACCTATTCTTACACCACAAACTGGCGCTTTTATAGGAATATCACTTAAATATAAAGCAATGCTTGCGGCATTTAAACTCATCACTTGCAGATCTACTTCAGGATCAGCAGAAAGAACCATTACTACAATTTGAGTTGGATAGGCATAGCCTTTTGGGAAAAGAGGTCTTAAACTTCTATCTATAATCCTTGCACTTAAAGTTTCATTATCACCTGGTTTAGTTTCTCTTTTTACATAACCACCTGGAATTCTTCCTGCTGCATAAGCTTTTTCTATATATTGTACCGTAAGAGGTAAAAAATCCTCTTCTATCATTTTTTCTTCTCTAGCAACAGTTGCCAAAACTACAGCATTTTTTTCTTGCATTAAAACTGCACCTGCTGCTTGTTTTGCAACCTTATTAGTCTCAAATATTTCAAGATGATTATTAATATTTATTTCATGTCGCATGATTTTTCCTTTAATATTTTCATCATAGGCAAAAACCAAATAAGCTTTTTAAATTTTAAAAATTAAAACTTAAAAAGCCTGTTTTTGTTTTGCCTATAAATTTATATCTAAACAACCGATTGTTTAGATATAAATTTATCTCTTTAATGGAAGATAATATTTACTTTCTTCTAAAATATCTAAAATTTCATGAGCTTGCAAAATCGTTTTATTTTTAAAATAAAACTCAATATTCACAAAATGATCAATTTTTTGCACACAATAAACCTCATCTACAAAAACACCGATATATTCATATACATCACTTGGCATTAAAGCAGTAGCATAAACAATACTATTCACTTCTTCTTTTAACAAACTTTTAATACATGAAGAAGCAGTAATTCCACTTTCGCAACCTTCATGCAATATTAAAATATTTCTCCCTTTTAAATCCTTTAAAAGATTTCCTTTTCTATAACGATACACATTTTTTAAAATTTTTTCTTCGTAGGTTCTATTGGCTTCACCATAAATATAATCTAAACTTATATCGAAAGCTTTAACTAAAGCCTCATTATAAACCAACTCCTTTGTTTCACTAATCATAGCTATTTGACATTCATCATTATTAGGAGCTTTAATTTGTTCTGTAAATAAAAAATCATATGGAATTTCTAATTTTTGTGCTAGCGCATCAACAAAAACTATCGATTTTAAAGAAGGTGTAATAATAATATAATCTTTTAGTTTGTTTAATGGTAATATATCATATAATTTCTCAAGCGCATCTTTTTCATCTTCAAAAAATATCATATCGACCTTTCATTTTCCTCTAAAGAAAAATCATAAGATACCCCGCCTAATGGATAAAAATTAAACATAAAATATACACCACTTTGATCTTTAGCACTAATACCACCACTTGTAAGTTTAGGTGAAATATCTTTGCGATACATCAAAGAATAATTCCAACATTTTCTTTGATAAGTATAACCTATTTCCCATTTTTCAGGATCTTTGTTCAAATCAAACCACAATCCGCCAAAAATTTGATAATTAGTATTTATATCATATTGGGCTTTAGTTCCTATAAAATTATATTTTTCATTTTCATACATTCTATAAGCATGGTTTAAACTAATCTTCCATTCACCATAATCAAACAAAGCTTCACTAAAAACCTTATCAAAACGATTATCAACTCCAGAATATTCAGCTTCATTTCTTAAACTTATATAATCATTGTAAAAATATTCTACAACATTATCAAAAGCACCAAAGCTACCTTCTTTAGTAAAGTATTTAACCTTCAAGTTATGATATAATTTTTTTTTGCCTAAAGTATTATAAAAATACTGATACATTGAAAAATTAAGTTGCTCAGGATCATTTTTTAACTCTACAAAATCTTCAGTGATTTCACCTGATTTAGCTCCAGGTAGAAAATAATTAACCCCTAAATATAGAGTATGATAAAAATTTTCATATGGCTTTGAAAGATCTGTATATAAAGAAAAATTATGAGAATTTCTAAATAAATGTTCTTGATTTTTAACATCTGTATTAGAATAATCTACAAAATTTGCATATATCCTTTCTGTAAAAGCAAAATTTAAAAAATCATCAAAAAAACTCGTATGATAAATTAAAGGTAAATCAAAATCTAAAGTTTTAGCATAAATACCCGTATGTCTATAATACCTACGAAAAGAAGCATCCAAGCTATATTGTATATAATTATCAAAAAATCCATTTAAATATCTATGATATTGAAAAGATGGATATTCTTGTAAAGTATCTTTATTGCTAATTTTAGAAGTGTCTATATAATACTTTGCATAAGCACCATAATAATTATCATCATCTGATAAAAAATAATTTATTTTAGAAGTAACTAAAGAAGCTTCGGTTTTTGCGCTAGAACTTAAATTCATATAATCAACATCATTTAAATAAGTAGCATCAACCCATAAACCCTCTTGAAAGTCTTCACCTAAAAGACTTTTAAATAAAGATTCATTGGAATATTTAACCTCTAAACCATAGTGTTCTTTATTTTTTAAATTTTCTTCTCTTTTATAACTTGATTTTTCACCAAAAATACCACCGCTAATTTCACCTTGAGAATAAGGGGTATCAATAAATCTTAAAGTTGAGTATAAGCCATAACCTCTTTTTGTTCTAATCTGAGGTTCAAATTGAATGTCCGCATTATCATCAATAACATAATAAATTGGCTGATTATAATATAGCCCCTCACTTTGTTTTAAAACTACTTGGGGAATTAACAATCCGCTTTTTCTTTTAGTATCTACACTAAAACCAAAATAAGGTAAATACATCACCGGAACATTTTTTACATATAATCTTGCATTATAAAGATGTAAAAAATTACTCTCTTTGTTTAATTTGCCTTCATCAAAACGAATTTCCCAATCAGGATTTTCAACATTACAACTAGATACAACAGACTTTTTACTCATTACAAATTTGTCATCAATTTTAGCTTGATGACATTGTAGCCAAACCTCCAAATCATTATTTGAAAAAAATAAATTTTTAAAAGCTGTAGTGTTATCTTTTAAGTTAATCTTCGTATAGGTAGAATTAGTTCTTTCTTTTTGCCCCCTTAAGATATTAACATCTCCAAAAAGCTCCAAATCTTTTGTTGTTTCATTAAATTTAGCCTCGCTTGCAGTTATCAAATAAAAATCAGATACCACAACTACATTATTTTTTGCCTCTATGATATCATTTTTTTTAACAACATCCAAAGCATAGATATCTACTTTAGAAGCATATAAACTTCCTATGCAAGCCAAAGAAAGTAATATTTTACGCAAGATCTATCACCACTGTTTTGGCCGCATAATCATGCCAAGTTTTTAAAACGATATTGCTTAAAGCCCAAGCAAAACCCAAACCATACAACATATCACTAATTTGCCTTACACCTGCTCTTAAAGCACTTTGAATGAAATTTGGTTTATCTAATAAGTTTTGATCAATAACCATAATCTTCAAAAGCATTTTTCCTAAAGTTGCACCATATAAATATGTAAATAAACTATGATATGTAAATTGCAAAATTAAAGTTCCGCCAGCAAAACGTATTAAAAGATTGTGAATTTCATCATAAGTTTGCATAGAACTAATCTTATCAAATAAAATAATACTCACAATAGCTAAAATCACAAAACTATCAACAATATAAGCTAAAAATCTTTTTTTAAAACTTGCTATTTTTAGCTCTTCTTTTTCTAGTTTGTCAAATAATTCTTGATTTGCACTCATTTAAGAACCTGAAAAGCAATATCTTTTCTATGTTGTTTTCCTTTAAAATGAACATTATCACAAAGCATATAAGCGTTTTTTTGCGCCTCTTCAATACTTTTTCCAATTCCTACACAAACTAATACACGACCACCACTAGCATATAGTTTGTTATTTTCTAAAGTTACTCCAGCATAAGAAATATGAGAATTTTGCGGAATTTCTCCTATATCAATTAATGCTTTTGGAGAATCTTTATAAGGATAGTTTTTACTTGCACAAACCACACCTACTGCAAATTCATCTTTGATTTTTATACGAGTATTTGCAAGATTTTTATTCACACATGCTAAAAATAAATCCAAAGGATTTTCTATCAAAGGCATCAAAACTTCGCACTCAGGATCACCAAAACGCACATTGTATTCTAAAACATAAGGTTTATTATTTACAACCATCAAACCTATAAACAACACTCCAACAAATTCAGTACCCTCTTCTTTCATACCTTTAAGAGTTGGTACTACTATATCTTTTTTTACTTGCTCTAATAAATTTTCACTTGCTAAAATACTTGGAGCATATGCACCCATTCCTCCTGTGTTTGGTCCCTTATCATTATCTAGTAATCTTTTATGATCTTGTGCAGCAGGTAACAATATAAAATCATCTCCATCACAAACTGCAAATACACTTAATTCAAATCCGTTGAGATATTCTTCTATAACAACAATCTTACCGGCTTCACCAAAACTCTCTCCGCTAAGCATATTTTTAGTAGCCTCTAAAGCTTCTTCATGGCTTTGAGCAATAATCACACCTTTGCCCGCACACAAACCATCTGCTTTTACCACTATAGGAGGAGTTAAACTCATAATAAATTTCTTAGCTTTCTCATAATCTGTTGTATTTAAAAATTTAGCTGTTTTAATTTTATATTTTTTTAAAAAACTCTTCATATAAGATTTTGAAGCTTCAAGCATAGCAGCAGCTTTAGTAGGACCAAAAATAGCAATATTATTTTCTTTAAAAAGATCTACTATACCCTCTGCTAGAAAATTTTCACTTCCAACTATACAAAGATCAATCTCAGATGCCTTTGCATAAGCTGTAATAACCTTAGGATCTTTCATATTAAGATTTGTTCCTATTTTAGCGGTAGCACCATTTCCTGGTGCAAAATAAAATTCCAAATTATCATTTGTTTTTTGAAGAGCCAAAGCGATAGAATATTCCCTAGCACCGCTTCCTAATATTAAAATTTTCATTATTTTCCTTAAAATATCAAAACCCAAATGGCCGGAGTATAAGTGTCTGACCCTCAAAAAGTCAAAGTATGCCATTAGGTGATTTTTAAAGGCTGCAGCTTCTCGCTTTTTTTCAAAACTCAAACGAAGTCACAGAACACGGTAAATCACACATCACAGCTTATAATTAATGTGTTGGATCCTCTTTAATACCATATCGAACCATTTAGGCATTCTAATTATAACTAAGAAAACTTAAAAATAGGGTTTAAAAGGATTTTTATAAAATTTTGAATTTAGTTTTGGAGTCCTTTTTTAAAAAATACTTTCCTTCTAAAATAACATCAGCAACAGATGCCCAAATAGTTTTTTCATCTACATAAACTATATCAAATTCAGTATTTTTCATCAATCCTTGATAATTTACTTTTTTAGGTGCATGCTTAACAACATAATAAGGATTCATTGCAAAAATTTGGATTTTCATATTAACATATAAATCAGGATTGGAAGTAACTATTAAAAAACTTTTTTCACATTCTTTTCTTACTTTTTTAACATAAGAAAGCAATAATTGATCATTTGGATTTAGTGCATGTTTATTTAATCTATTTAAATAAAGTTCAGCAAAAGAAAGAGTGCAGAAAGAAATTTCGCTTGCAGTTTTAAAATAAGAATTTTTTATACTTGTTGATTTTAAAGATTTTTTCCAAATTTCTATATCTAATTTTGTAGCACATATATTTAAACCTTGTTTAATTTTCTCAAAAAGTTTCTCTCTAGCCATATTAAAACTATTATTAAAAATGGTAAGATTTTTTTCATAGAAAGACTTTCTCATTGCCTCTAATTTTTCAATGCTTTTTGTAAAATAATCTACTTCATTTTTTATTTCAACAAGCTTTTGTTTTTTACTTTGTATCATTTCTTCAAATTCTTGTCGTTTTTTACCACTTTCTGTTTCTATTCTCGCTTGTTTTGATTTAATATCTGTAATCAAAGTACTCATTTGGCGATCAAGTGCTAATTTTCTATTTTTCCTATTGTCGATCGAAGCAAGAAGGGCTTGATAATGACATTGATGAGACAAAAAGACTTCATCATACAAACGCTCCATGTTGATATGTTTTTGTTTATCTTTCATATCTTTATAAGCCATTTCAAGATGTACTATAATATTTTTCATAGCAGAAAAGTCAGCTTGGTTAATGGTATTATCTGAAAAAAGCAAAGTATCCAAAGCTTTATGTAAAAAACGCTTCATAGCAAAAAAATCTATAATATATGGCACCTCATCTGTATTAATATCTTTCACAGCATTGATTGATAGTGTTTCATTATAAAAATACCTTTGAATGGCTTGTGGGATAGTCAAATTTAGAGTAATCTTATCAAGATTATCATAATCAGTTTCTCTATAAAGCTCTTGAACATAAGCATCACGCCTTGTTAGTCTTAAATCCTCCAATTCATCATCACTATCTGTTTTCCAAAAATCTCTTTCTTTGATAAAATCATTATCTCCAAATTCTTGAAATTTAGAAGGTCTTAAATCTGTAATATGCTTTCCATCGGATCTAAACTCAACAAACATACCAACCGTTGGCATGCTTCTTTTATCGTGCCAAGCATGTTTGTTAAATTCAAAAAATGTTTTTGCAAGATTAATTACTGTTCCTCTTCCAGTACCATCCACATAAACCATTATTTTTCCATGCATATCCAAATCCTTGATCTAAAGAAAAATTAAATTCTTATTTTAACTTTGTTTTCATAAATTTACAATAATATTTTAAAATTTATTAAAAATAACTATCTTAGGTATTTAATCTATGTTTTTATATCAATACTTTAAAAATCCAAAGCAAACAGGAGCATTTTGTGCAAGCTCAAAAAAACTAAGCAAACTCATAACCTCTCATGTCCAACATGCAAAAAATATTATTGAAATAGGACCTGGAACAGGAAGTTTTACCAAATATATCCTTAAGCAAAAAAATCATGATGCAAGATTTTTTGCAGTTGAAATTAATCCACATATGGCAAAAAAACTACAACAAAATATAAAAAATATAGATTTAGAAATTAGATCAGCGGAATTTCTACCTGATATGTTAGAAAAAAGAGCAATCAACAACGCGGACTTAATTATTTCTGGAATTCCTTGGGCTTTATTAAATTCCAAAGAACAAGATTTATTATTAAAGTCCATTCATGAAGTTTTAGAGGAAAATGGTTGCTTTGCAACATTTGCATATATACTGCCCACGCCAAAAGGAAGAGCTTTTAAGAAAAAACTTTTTACTACTTTTAGCAAGGTAGAAATTTCACCTATCATTTGGCAAAATCTCCCTCCTGCTTTTGTTTATTTTTGCACTAAATAACTATTCCCATTCAATAGTCGCTGGCGGCTTACTAGAAATATCATACACCACACGATTAATTCCTTCTACTTCATTAATAATACGGCGTGAAATATTTTCTAGTAACTCATAAGGTAAATGAGAAAAAGTAGCTGTCATACCATCACTTGCATTCACCACACGCACACAAACTGCATTATCATAAGTCCTGTTATCTCCCATTACGCCAACACTTTGCACATTTAAAAGCACGCAAAAAGCCTGCCATGTTTTATCATACCAACCACTGCTTTTTAATTCTTCAATCAAAATCACATCAGCTTTTCTCAAAAGCTCCAAACTAGGCTCATTTACTTCACCCATAATGCGTATAGCAAGCCCTGGTCCCGGAAAAGGATGACGATAAACTACATCTTTACTCAAGCCAAGTTCTATTCCTAAAGCTCTTACCTCATCTTTAAAAATTTCTTTTAGAGGTTCAATAAGTTTTAAATTCATCTTTTCAGGTAACCCACCCACATTATGATGAGATTTTATGGTTTTACTAGCTCCTACAACCGAACTTTCAATAATATCAGTATATAAAGTTCCTTGTGCTAAATATTTTACATCTTTATGTTTTTTAGCTTCTTCTTCAAAAACCTCTATAAAGGTATTTCCTATAATTTTTCTCTTTTGCTCAGGATCCCTAACACCCGCTAAGCGACTTAAGAAAATCTCCCTAGCATCAATACTAATTAGATCAATACCTAAAGTATGTTTAAACATATATTCAACTTGCTCTTTTTCACCGCTTCTTAAAAGACCATTATCAACAAATACTACTACCACTTGATCTTTTATCGCACTTGCTAGTAATGCAGCCACTACACTGCTATCAACCCCACCACTAACAGCACATAATACCTTATCATTACCCACTTCTTCTTTAATTTTTTGCGCTTGAGTTTTTGCAAAAGATCCCATATTCCATATACTATCACAATTACATGCATACTTAGCGAAATTTTTTAAGATGCTTTTTCCAAACTCACTATGTTGAACTTCAGGGTGAAATTGTAAAGCAAAAAATTTACGCTTTTCATCTCCAAATACACAAAAAGGACTATTTTCGCTTGTTGCTAAAACCTCAAAACCTTGTGGTAAATTTTCTACCTTATCAGAATGACTCATCCATACCGTTTGTTTTTTAGGTAAATTTTTAAACAAGTCACTATCATTTTGAATATCTATAGTTGCTTTGCCATATTCTTTATGACCTGCTGGAGCTACATTTGCACCAAAATGATGTGCCATAAGTTGCATACCATAACAAATTCCTAAAACTGGTATATTTAAATCAAAAACACCTTTATCACAAAAATAAGCATCATTTGCATATACACTAGCCGGTCCACCGCTTAAAATAATACCCTTAGGCTCTTTAATTTTAATTTCATCTAAACTTACATTAAAAGGTAAAATTTCTGCATATACACCCTGCTCTCTTAATCTTCTTGCAATGAGCTGTGTATATTGCGAACCAAAGTCCAAAACCAAAATATCTGCTTTTTTCATCTAACTCCTTTATAAATTTAACAATTGAAATTGTACATACCAAACTATAATAGATACTATATATCCAACTAAAATCGTCCATGCATATTTTAAATGAGAGTTAAAAGTATAAATTCCCTTCATTTTTCCCATTACCCCCACACCAGCTGCTGAGCCAAAGCTTATTAATGATCCTCCAATTCCTGCTGTAAGAGTTACTAAAAGCCATTGAGTATCATCCATACTTGGATTAGCTTTTAATACCGCACTCATAACCGGAACATTATCTACAATAGCAGATAAAAATCCTACGCCTATATTAATACTAGTAGCTCCAAATTTTGTATAAAGATCGGAAGCATAAGCAAGCCATCCAACAAAATGTAAAGCGCCCACAGCAGATAAAATTCCAAAGAAAAATAATAAAGTATCCATTTCAATACGCGTCATATAATGAAAAATATTTAAATCTTTTTTACCTTGTTTTCTATTGAAAAAATACATATATAAGCTGAGCAAAGAAAGACCAAAAATCATACCCCACATTGCAGGTAAATCGCAAATACTATGGATAAAAACTGCTAAAGCGATAGTTAAAAAACCAAGCACAATAAATACTTTACCACCTGGCTTAATTTCAACTTTTTCTAGATTATCTTTATGAAAATTTGGCTCAATATCAGGCACATAACGCGATAGCAAATAAGCCGTAAGAAACCATCCAATAAAAGAAGCAGGAAAAAGAGCAAAAAATTCAAAAAAGGTAGCTTTTTTTGCCGTCCAAACCATCAAAGTAGTAATATCACCAAATGGCGACCAAGCTCCACCAGCATTAGCTGCTACTACAATATTTATAGCGCCTGGGATTAAAAATTCTTTATTATGTTTATCTATAGTTAAAAGCACAGTAGATAAAATCAAAGCTGTGGTAAGATTATCTGCAATCGGAGAGATAAAAAAAGCCAAAATTCCTGTTAGCCAAAATAATTTTCTATAAGTATAACCCTTGCTTACAAGCTTATATTTTAAAGTTTCAAAAACCGATCTTTCTATTAATGCTTCTATAAAAGTCATTGCTGCTATTAAGAAAAACACAATTTGTGCGATTTCCAAGATAAGATGATTAACACTTTCTTCAAGTATTTGCGTGTCTAAATCATTTACTACCATATATATACCAATGACAATAAAAGAAAATGTTCCTATAAATAAAGCAGGTTTAGTTTTGTTGATATGATATTTTTCTTCTGCTGCTATAAAATAATACCCCAATACAAAAATTATTAAAACACCTATACCCAAAGCACTAAAAGCCAAATTTAACTCATGAGTTTGACCTGCTAATAAAAAGCTAATACTAAAACAAAGTAAAAAAAGTATTCTACTCATATTTCACTCTCCAAAGATTGGAATTTTTTTATTTCCTTTACACTGCCATTATTATCTTTTATCTCATAAAATGGAGCAGCTTTATAACCACATGCACTTAAAAATATTAATAAAAAAAATGTTACAATAATTAAATGGAAGTTAAAAATGATATTAAAACAAGTCGTGATGTTATTGATATATTTGCTAATTCTGAAAAATATAAACATTATAGACCTTTAAAAGCACTTTTGCAATATAAAGAGTTTTTAAAACTATTTAACCATAATCACCAACAAATGATTACTAAACTCTTTATAAAAAATAATACTTTGATTATTTTAGTTAAACACCACATTGCATATATGGAGCTTAATCACGATAATACCAAAAAAATGATTAAAAGTCTCATAAAAAACTATATTTTAGCCAAGCCAATGAGTAATTTTGCAAAAGTGGAAAATATAAAAATACTTAGCGACAAAAACTTTATATCCAAAAACAATACTTTTAGCGCACATAAAAAAACTCATCTAGAACTTTCTAATGGAAATTTTAAAAACCATTTTGAAAATCCTATTTTATATAATAAATTTGAAAAACTACGAAAGCTTATAAAAAATGCTTGAAAATGAACTCAAAACCTTGCCTAATTTACCTGGCGTGTATCAGTATTTTGATATACAAGGTAAGCTTTTATATGTAGGTAAAGCCAAGAATTTAAAAAACCGCGTTAGAAGTTATTTTAATTTTACTCCAAATCTTTGCCCAAATCCTAGCAATAGTTTAAGAATTCAAAAGATGATTAGCCAAACACATCATTTAGAATTTATTACCACAAAAAGCGAGGCTGATGCTTTAATACTAGAAAATTCTTTTATAAAACAATTACACCCAAAATACAATATATTATTAAGAGATGATAAAACCTACCCTTATATTTATATAGACTTAAATGAAGATTTTCCAAGATTTGAGATTACAAGAAAAATTATCAAAAAAAATAAAATAAAATATTTTGGTCCATTTTTTAAAGGCGCAAAAGAGCTTTTAAATGCTTTATATTTATCTTTTGAGCTAAGACAAAAGAAATCTTGCAAAGAACTTTGTCTTTTTTATCAGATTAAGCGTTGCAAAGGTCCATGCGAGCAAAAAATCTCTAAACAAGAATATGAAAAAATTATCCAAAAAGCCACACAAGCTCTTTTAAATCCCTTATCTTTAACAAAAAATTTAGAAAATAAAATGCTTGAATACGCAAAGAGTGAAAACTACGAAGAAGCAGCTCTTATAAGGGATCAAATTAAAACAATTGAAGATTTAAGTGTAAAAATACAAATAGACCTTGCAAAATTAGAAGATTTTGATATTTATGCTATTTATTGCGAAGAAAACATACTCTCCATGGTGCGTTTTGTAATAAATAATGGTAAAATCATTAGTTCAAATCATAAAATACTAGCTCTTAATAATCAAAACGAATTTGACTTAAATGCAATTTATAAACAATATATTCTAGAAAATTACACACAAGAATCTCCAATAAAATCAACTCATATTTATACACACAAAGATTTTGAAGACATGAAGCTACTGCAAGATCTACTCAGCGAGAGATTTTCTAAAAAATTTTACCTTAAATCGCCAAAACTTGGTGAAAAAAAAGCCCTGTGCGAGCTTGCTCTAGAAAATGCAAAAATAAACATACAAAAGCATTTAAAAAATGAAAATTATTTATTTTTAAAAGAATTAAAAGATTTTTTCAATCTGCAAAATTATCCCAATCATATAGAAATTTTTGATAATTCTCATATGCAAGGTGATGCAATTGTAGGTGCTTTAGTAACCTTCAAAGATGGGAAATTTGATAAAAGCTCTTATAGACACTATCATTTATCTTATAAAAATGATTATGATCAAATGCTTCAAATCCTTAGTAAAAGAGCTTTATCCTTTGATAAAAATCCACCGCCTGATTTATGGCTGATTGATGGCGGGAATGCCTTATTGAAACTAGCAAATGATATTATTAAAAGTTCTGGAGCAAATGTGGATATTTTAGCTATATCTAAAGAAAAAATAGATGCTAAAGCTTATAGAGCAAAAGGAAGTGCGAAAGATAAAATTTATACTCAAGAAGGAAAAATTCAACTTTCTACCGATGATAAAAAATTGCAATTTTTGCAAAAATTACGCGATGAGGCACATCGCTTCGCAATTAGTTTTCACCAAAAAACAAAAAGAAAACAGGACCTACAAAGCTCTAAGTTGATACAACTTGGAATCTCTCAAGGTTATATTAAAAAATTTTTAGATTATTACGGTAGTTTTGATAAAATCAGTAAAGCCGATTTTAATGAATTAAAATCACTTTCTAATATAAAAATAGCCAAAATAATTAAGGAAAATTTATGATATTTTTTATTAGTTCTTTAACTTTGATTTTATGTTTTTTCAATTATTATTTTTTATATCCAATTGATCAAAAATTATTCTATATTTATACCTCTATTAGTATTTTAATATTTATCGCTACATGTATTTATTTAATCATAAAAAATCAAAAACTTAAAAAAGATAATATCATTATTCAAGAAATAGAAAAATTTTTAAAATTATCAAGTTCAACCTCTTTAATAGATCTAAAAGAAAAATTAAAAACATCATTTGAGCTAACGCAAAAACAATTGCAAGATCAAAAAATACAAAACAAACTTTTACAAAAAAACTTGCAATATCTTATTCAAAGTTTTAACTATATGCGATTAGAAAATTCCATTACACTAAAGCCGATTTTAAAAAAATATCAAATAAATACAAAAACAAAAAATATTATTTTTAAGAATATCCACGCATGCATTGTAAATGATGATATGATTGAAAATTTTTTATTACAATGTATTTTATTAGATATAGGCATTAGTAGTGAAATTTTTGATGATTTTCAAAAAGTAGAGAAAAAATATTCCTTTATTATTTCAAAGAAGAAAATAAAAAATACGCTAAACTACACATTTGTAGATGTCAATGTCAAAGATCTTATCAATTTTTTAAGTACAAATTTTAAAGAAGAAAGTTATCAAATAGCAAATTTATACAATGTATTGATTTTTAAATCTTCTAGTTTTGAAAATAATCTAATTTTAAATATAACCAATCAATTTTGCTCAAATAATCAAATCGTAGATAGCCTAAGTGATTTTAAGAATGCTTTAAAATTAAATTTTAGATTAATTTTGGTTGATTATGAAGTCATAAAGTTCGATATTTTATATTTTAGCCAAATACTACATGAGTATAAAATACAAAATTCACAAAATAAAATTTTACTTTTTACCAAAAATAGAGTTAAAAATTGCGATTTTGCCGATGAAATTATAAATGACATTAGCAAAAATAAATGGATAATTTTACTTAAAAAATATATCAATCAAGTTTAGTTCTATGATTAATAGCCTTATGTAAAGATATAAAATCGACATTTTCCAAACTAACACCGCTTGGAATACCTTGGGCTATTTGGGAAAAACTCAAATTTAAATCCTTTAATTTTTCCTCTATAAAAAAAACTACAGCATCTGAATTTAAGCCTTGAGTAAAAGCGAAAAAAATTTCTTTAGTATTTTTATTTTCAATCATTACTCTTAATTTAGTAATATTTTCTTCGTTAGTATTTTCTAGTACAAAATAAAGCCCATCATAGCTTTTACTATCTTCTAAAATTAATACATCTTTAGGATCTTGCACTATACAAATAATATTATTATTTCTTTCTATATCAGAACAAACTTCACATAATTCATTTTCACTTAAAGCCCCGCATTGTATACATTTTTTAATTCCTCTAATGGACTCTTCAATACTATAAGCAAGTTTAGAACCTAGCAAAGGATCTTTTATACAAACATAATAAGCAAGTCTTAATGCGGACTTTTTACCGATAGTAGGCAATGCAGAAAATGCATTTACCAATTCATTAAATTTTTCTAAATCTTTCAAGTCATTTTAACCTTGAAAAAACAATCTTAAAAATATGATAACCATCTTCATAACTATAAGTTAAATTATAACCATGAAGATTGCAAATATTATTGATAATATAAAGCCCTAATCCCATACCTTCAACTTGAGTATTTTGTTCTCTTACAAAAGGTTTCAAATAATAATCAAAAGTTTTTTTAAGTTGAACCCCTTTATTTCTAACAATTACATAGTCCCCTGAACATATAATCTCACAAGCTTTATCGTCAGAATATTTAATAGCATTATCAATCAAATTTTTAAGCATTAAGGAAAAAAGTTCTAAATCAGCAACAATCATAGTATCTTCTTTGTAAGAAATCTTAACTTTTTGATAAAAATCATCTCTCATGAGATAATCTTCAGCCTGCTCTAAAATTAAGCTCAAATGATAAGTTTGCAAATTTAGTTGGCAATTTCTAGATAAAACTTTTTCAATTTTACCAAATTCATCAATCAATAATTCAAGTCTTTCAAAAATCGCTACTAAGCGGTCTTTTTGCTTTTGATTGTCTAGCATCTCACAAACTATCCTACCTTTTCCAATAGGTGTTTTAAGTTCATGCATAATCATTCTTAAAAAAAATTGTCTTGATTTTACTAATTCTTGTATTTTATTAATAGCATGGTCAAATTCAAAAGAAATTTCTGAAATCTCATCATTAATTTGTGAATATTCGGATAAAGGTTCTATTTTTCCAGCACTAATATTTTTAATTTTCTTTTTTAAAATTTTTAAAGGCATTAAAGATCTTAAAACAGAAAAATATAAAAATATAATCAAAATCAAACTAAAAAAGAAACTTAGTAAAAACAAATACTCTAAACGCGTAGATGCATTTAGCTCATAAAGCTGCTTTAAATTAGCTTGTTCAACATAAAAAAAAATTTGATTATGGTAAATAATAGAAGAAAAACTACCGTAAACAGAATTAACCTTAAGCACCTTTTCACCTTTTGCAACTATATGTTTTGCACTGCGTTCATTTTCAACTATTTTAAAAGACTTAGAAAGAAGATAATCATGAATTGAAAAACCTTCTTTTCTTTCTAAATTATATATAATTTTTTCTACAATTTCTTTTTGTCTATTTTGCTCATTGGTTAAATAAGAATCAACCTGAACCTTACCCAAGAGCACAAACAAAGCACAAACAAACAAAAAAGCCGTTGCAAAAAGAACGGTAATCTTAAGATTAATAGTTACTTTCATCCTATTAATTTATATCCTATCCCTCTAACTGAAAAAATATGCTTTGGTGCCTTCGAACTATCGCCGATCTTAGTTCTAAGCCTACCAATAATTACATCTAAACTTTTAGAATCTTTATCTTTCAAGCTTTTGCAGTGATACACAAGCTGCTCTCTGCTAACTGAAAATCCATGTTGTCTTATCATATAACTTAAAATTTCATATTCAGCAGGAGTTAAAATTAAAACCTCTTCATTGTAACTAATCTCATGTCTTTTTTCATCAATTTTAAAAGCTGAATTAATTATTTTTTCAGGAGTTTCATTTACGCGTTTTGAACGACGGATTAAACTCATAATTCTTGCATGCATTTCTTTAGGATCATAAGGCTTTGGTAAATAATCATCCGCACCTATTTGAAGTCCTACAATTTTATCACTTAAATCGCTTCTAGCTGAAGAAATAATAATAGGAATACTATATTTTTCTCTTATTTCGCGACAAACTTCAAGACCATCAAGTCCAGGTAAAGTTAAATCAAGAATTAAACAATCATAATTTTTTATACCAGCACTCATTCCCAAATACGGATCTTCATAATTAGTAACTTTGATATTAAATTGGGCCAAATATTCTGCTAAAAACTCTGCAAAATCTGGATCATCTTCGATCATTAAAACATTAATCATCTCTACCCCTTATTAGTGAAAATATGTTACAAACTTAATATTATAACACATAATTTAACTATTCATTTATTTTTTTGCTAAAATTATAATATTAATTTTTCAAGAGAGGAAAAAAGTGGAACTTAATTATTATGAAATATTAGAAATTTCTCAAACTTCAGATAAAGAAACTATAAAAAAAGCTTATAGAAAAATGGCATTAAAATATCATCCTGATAGAAATCAAGGAGATAAAGAAGCTGAAGAAAAATTTAAACTTGTCAATGAAGCTTATGAAGTACTTAGCAATGATGAAAAGCGAAGTATATATGATAGATACGGCAAAGAAGGATTAAAAGGACAAACCGGTGGTTTTGGTGGTTTTGGAGATGTTGATTTAGGGGATATATTTTCAAGTTTTTTTGGAGATGGATTTGGTTTTGGAAACTCAACGCGTAAAAAAGAAAGGGGAAATAAATATCCACATGATTTAAAAATAGCGGTAAAGATTAGCTTCAAAGAGGCTGTTTTTGGCTGCAAAAAAGAAATTGATTTTACCTATAAAACATTTTGTAAAATATGCAATGGTAGTGGATCAGAAAATGGAAAAGAAGATATTTGTTCTCATTGTGGAGGAAAAGGACAAGTTGGTGTTAGACAAGGTTTTATGACTTTTGTACAAACTTGTGATCATTGTAAGGGCAGTGGGAAAATAATAAAAAATAAGTGTAAGACATGCCATGGAAATGGTTATGAAGAAATAAAAGATCATATAGAACTTGATATACCAGAAGGTATTGATAGCGGTATGAGTCTTAGAGTGCAAAACAAAGCAAATAAGCTTCCAAATTCTTCTCAAAGAGGTGATTTGTATATCAAAATCGTTGTAGAAGATGATAATAAATTTATTAGACATGATGATGATATATATACCATAGTACCTGTATTTTTTACCCAAGCTGCTCTTGGAAAGACAATTAAAATTTCCACCATAAGAGGAGAAGCTGATCTTAAACTTCCAGTGGGTGCAAAAGATAAACAAAAATTTGAATTAGCTAATGAAGGTGTTAAAAATATTCACAATGGAAAACTTGGTTCACATATTGTACAAATTGAAATAAAATTTCCAAAAACACTTACTGATGAACAAAAAAATCTACTATTGCAACTTGAAAAAAGCTTTGGCTTAGAAAATGAGGAAGCTTTTATAGAACAAGAAAGCTTGTTTGATAAAATCAAATCTTGGTTTAGTCACTAAGGAAGTTTTAAAGCCATCTCCATGGCTTTATAAATTTCTTCTGTTTTTTGACACTCTAAAAATAGCTCAAAAGCAAAAACACCTTGCCATAAAAGCATTTGCGTGCCATCTTTTATTTTTAATCCATTTTCTCGTGCCAACTTTAAAAAAGATGTTTCTCTACTATAAATAACATCAAAAGCATACTTAGCTTTTTGAAAAATATTTTTTAAAATCCTTTCTTCACAAGGTAAACTTTCATCATGTAAACCTGCACTAGTCGTATTTATTATCAAATCAAATTGTGTATTTAAATCAAGTTGATCATATAAAAAACATGGATAATTATTTAAATTTTTAAATCTAACACTAGAGCGATTTGCTATTGCAACTTCAATATTTATAGATTTTAAAGCATGAGCTAAAGCTTTAGCGGTGCCACCAGCACCTAAAATCAAAGCATTTTTAATAGAAAAAAAATTTTCAATTGCTTTTAAAAATCCCAAATAATCTGTATTGCAAGCATAAATTTTACCATCTTTGTTTATTAAAGTATTGGCAGATCCTATTTGCTTAACACTTTCATCACAAAAATCTGCAATTTTATACGCTTCTTCTTTAAAAGGTATAGTAATATTTGCTCCATCAAATTTTTGAACAATTTCTTTTAATTTTGCTTTATTTTTTAAATGGTATCTTGTATATATTGCGTCTTTTTTAAGAACTTGTAAAGCATTATTGTGCATTCTTGGAGATTTAGAATGCACAATAGGATCACCTATAACTGTGAAAATTTTCATTTTACTCTAAAAGTAAAAGCACCTTTTGCGATTTTAGAACGCACCTTTTCCAATTCAGCTTTTAATTCGCTTTCTTTATAAGGCCCAACTAAAACTTTTGTAAGTTCTTTGCCATTTACTGTTGTTTTGTAAATTTTATATTCATATCCATTTTCTTTAAGTATATTTAATTCTTTTGATTTAGGATCAAGACTATTTAAAGAAAAAACTTGAATATAAGCACCTGCAGGAAGTTGTGTTTGAATACTTGTGGTTTTTATACTCTCAAACAATTCATTTGCATTGCTTTGCTCTGGGGTTTTTGGCTTTTCAACAACATTAGTTTTTGATTTTTCAGAAGGTTTTTGAATTGGTTTTTCTATAGATTTTTCTACAGGCTTAATCTCTTCTTGTTTTTCTTCCACCTTAGCTGGTTCTTCTTTTGGTTCTGTTGATGTAATTTGATCTAATACACTATTGCTTGGAATTTCCTGTTTTTCCTCTATGGTATTATTTGCATCAGCCAATGAACTTTCTTCTTTCAGTTTTCTAGCTAAAGCTTCAAATTCATCCTCTTCTTTAGTATTATCTGCAATAGGCAAAGAATTAAAATTATTTTCATAAGAAGCTTGCTCTTGCGGCTCTAATGGCATTTGTAGTGATTTTTCCTCGCCTGGATCATTAATTAACTTCATTGCTATCATTACTACCAAAAACACAATAATTAAAATAATCGATCTGAGTAAAATTTTTTTAAGTTTTTCACTTTTATTGCTTTTTTGCAAGATAATATCATCAAATTCATTTTTGTTGTTTTCTTCCATTTTTCATCCTTTCAAAAATTACATATGTTTAGACCAAGAAGCGCCACGCTCTTTTTGATAAACCTCATAAGGTAAAGTTAAAATATTAAATTCCTTAGGTATATCCATACTAGGAAAAACTTTCCACTCTACAGGCATTTTTTGAGAAAAAAGCAAAGATAATTTTGATCCCAAAGAGCATGCTTCATTAAAAGTAGTATGTCCTTTATGGATATACAAATGCAAATGATTATTAGTTCTTGTTTTATAGGCAGTAAAATTTATAAAACCTTCTTCCCTTAAAACAAGCTGTGCTCTATGCCAAAAACGCTCTGCGTTAAAACCATTGTAATCAAATACAATATTTTCAACCTTATCAAAACTATTAATCAAAGAGTGTGCTACAATAATCTTTTTTTCCATATGTTCTTGTATAACATTAGCTGTCAAAGGAGCATTTACTTTTTCGAATTTATCAAAAAAAATTCTACCTTTATGCTCATATTTGTTAATTATAGCATTACGCTTAATATAATAATGGCTTGTAACCATTTTAATTAAAGCCAAATCCATAGTTGTAATCAAAATAAAGCCCTTTCATAAATAATAAAATTACTTGCCAAATTTTTCAGTTTAACTTTAATCTCTTCTTGTAGCTTTGTATTTTGTATATCATCTAAAATATCAGCTATATAATTTGCAACAATAGCAATTTGCTCCTCTTTAAAACCTCTTGCTGTTAAAGCTGCTGTTCCAAGTCTTAAACCACTCGTTACAAATGGACTTCTAGTTTCCCCTGGAACCGTATTCTTATTTGCTGTAATACCTGCTCTTTCTAAAGCTAAATCCGCATCTTTACCACTAAAATCTTTATTTAAAAAGCTTAATAAAATTAAATGATTATCAGTACCACCGCTAACTAAATCATATTTTCTATCTATTAGAACTTGAGCCAAGGTAGCAGTATTTTTAATGATTTGCTTAGCATAAATTTTCCACTCATCACTTAAGTTATATTTAAATCCAACAGCTTTGGCGGCAATTACATGCATTAATGGACCACCTTGAATACCCGGAAAAATTGCAGAATTGATTTTTTTGGCAATTTCTTCATCGTTACTCATAATAATCCCGCCTCTTGGACCTCTTAAAGTTTTATGTGTTGTAGAGCTTACAACATGAGCATAGGGAAACGGGCTAGGATGCTCACCTGCTACAACCAATCCTGCAATATGCGCAACATCAGCAAATAAATATGCGCCAACCTCATCTGCTATTTCTCTAAATTTAGCAAAATCAATCACTCTAGGATAAGCACTAGCACCACAAACAATAAGTTTTGGCTTAACTTCTTTTGCTATCTCTCTAACTTTATCATAATTAATTCTCCCATCAAGCTCTACCCCATAAAAAAAACTTTCATAAACTTTTCCAGAAGAACTTACTTTAGAACCGTGAGTTAAATGTCCTCCGTGACTTAAATCCATACCCAAAATTCTATCACCAGGATTTAACAATGCCATGTATACACCTTGATTTGCTTGAGAACCTGAATTAGGCTGTACATTGGCAAAATTACAATTAAAAAGTTTTTTACATCTTTCTATAGCAATTGTCTCAATTTCATCAACAAATTCGCATCCACCATAATATCTTTTACCAGGATAGCCTTCTGCATATTTATTTGTTAAAATACTCCCCATTACTTCCATTACTTCTGGTATAGTGAAATTCTCACTCGCTATCATTTCAAGACCATCACATTGTCTTGCTAGCTCCTTTTGGGTTAAATCAAAAATTTCTTTATCAAAATTTTCCAACATTTACTCTCCTTTTACCTCATTTTTAAGTGGCCTCATAGCTGGGAAAAGCACTACATCACGAATTGATTTTTTATTAATTAAAAGCATAACTAGCCTATCTATTCCTATACCTTGACCTGCAGTTGGTGCCATAGCATAGCCCAATGCATTAACAAAATCTTCATCCATTTCACATGCTTCCTCATCACCTGCATTTTTAGCTTCAATTTGCTTTAAGAATCTCTCATATTGATCTAGCGGATCATTAAGCTCATTAAATCCATTAGCAATCTCTCTACCCGCGATAAACAATTCAAATCTTTCAGCAATATCCTTATCCTTGTCACTCCTTCTAGACAAAGGACTTATAGAAACAGGAAAATCTATTACAAAAGTGGGATTAATCAACTTATCTTCAACATAATTATCAAAAAGTTCAGCTTGCAAATGACCTAATTCTAATTTTTCGTTGGCTTCAAAACCATCTTTTTTTAATTTTTCTAAAATTAATTCTTTATTATTAATAAGCTCATCATCTAAACCGCCATATTTTTTCAAAGCATCTTTATAAGTAATTCTTTCAAATGGTTTAGAAAAATCAATTATTTTTTCATCAAATTCGAGCTTTTTACCTAAATTTAATTTATCCAAAAGCATAGCAAAAAGCTCTTCTGTTAAGTCCATTAAATCATGATAATTGTGATAAGCCCAATAAAACTCGATTGTAGTAAATTCAGGATTATGTGTTAAATCCATTCCTTCATTTCTAAAACATCTATTAATCTCATAAACTGCCTCAAAACCACCTACAATCAAACGCTTTAGATATAATTCTGGAGCAATTCTTAAAAATCTTTCCACACCTAAAGCATTATGATAAGTCACAAAAGGCTTTGCATTTGCTCCTCCTGCAATAGGATGCATCATTGGTGTTTCAACCTCTAAAAATCCTTTATTATCAAAAAAAGATCTAATGTAAGAAACAATTTTAGAACGCAAAATAAAATCTTTTCTTACTTCACTATTCATAATCATATCAAGATATCTTTTTCTATATCTTTGCTCAATATCTGTTAGTCCATGATATTTTTCCGGTAAAGGCACTATGGCTTTTGTAGCTATTTGAATTTGCTCTACATGAAGACTAAATTCTCCTGTTTTAGTCATAAAAGGAAAACCTTTAACCAAAACAATATCTCCTACTTCAAGATATTTTTTTAAAATAGCAAAATATTCTTCTCCTAAAATATTTTGATTAAAATAAATTTGAATATTATCTTGCTCATCTTCTATATTAGCAAATACCGATTTACCAGCTATTCTAAGAAGTTTTAATCTTCCTGCTAACACTCCGTATACTTTTTCATCACGCTGATTTTCCGTATCTTTAATGTATGCAAATTTATTTTTATATTCAACTATACTCATTTCTTTTTTCAAAAAATGTGGGTATGGATTAATTCCTAGCTTTTTTAATTCTTGCGCTTTTTGAATTTTTTGTTGTTCTAAAATATTATCAAACATTAATTTTACCTTTATTTTTTACTACATTGTGGACATAAGCCATAAAGTTGCATTAAATGTCCTGTTAATTTAAAATTATATTCTTTTGCTATTAACATTTGTTGCTGCTCAATAATAGAATTTTCAAATTCAACTATTTCTCCACAACTTTTACAAATTAAATGATCATGATGGGGTTTATTTGCGAGTTCAAATTTCTTCCCTGAAGCTCCAAAAGATATAGAAGTAGCCATACCTGATTCTTCTAATAAATTTAAAGTTCTATAAACTGTAGCGATTCCTACATTTAATTCAGGATTTTTTTGCTTGATTTCCACATACAAACTTTCTGGGGTATAATGCATATCACTATTATATAAAGTTTTCAAAAGCACTTCTCTTTGTTTGGTATATTTTAAGCCATTATCCTTAAGTGTCTTCTTAAAGCGCTCAAGTAAAACATCATATTCTATATTTTCAATTTGCATTATTTACCTCCGAATTTAGACTTATATTAGAATCTTTAATTCTTTCTTCTATTTTTTCTAAACTATTTTGAGTAAAATCAGTATTCATTATAAATTCACCTGTTTTTCTAAGTAAATTTAAAGTATGACTATTGTTTGCATATTTTTCTAAACTTGAATTTAAAAATTCTATATTATTAATACAAGCAACTAAAATTGCAAAAATTAAAAATATTTTAGCACTTCCAAATAAAAATCCACCTATACGATCTATAAAACCAAGACCACTCATGCTAAACATTTTTGATAATATATTTCCCAAGGCCACACATGCTATCCATATCACGATTAACAAAACTAAAAAACCTGCAAAAATAGCAAGATTTTCATTTTCAATTGCATAAAAATTATTATTGATAATCTCTGCTACCTCTTTAGCATATCTTGAAGCAAGTAAAACCCCACCAACTATACCCAATAAACCAAAAATTTCTTTAAATAAGCCACTCACCAAGCCTTTTAAGCCTAAAATTACAGTCAAACCTAAAACAAAAACATCAAACCACGAAAAATTTTCCATCTACGCTAAACTCCAAATATTTTATTCAATTATTTTAGGGACTATAAAAAATCCATCTTGAGAATTTGGAGCATGCTTGCTTATCGTATCTATCACATCAGATTTTTTACTCTCATCATTTCTCAATAAGGTTCCACCATTTGTTGTGCTAGTCATGGCTTCTATATCATCAAGTTTTAATTCATCTAATTTTTCTACAAAATTAACAATTTGACTTAATTGTTCTTCTAATTCTTGTCTTTTTTCATCTGCTATTTTTAGAGCACTTAGCTTTTCAAGTTTAGTTAATAATTTATCATCAATTTGCATCATTTACCTTAATTTTAATTTTATAAAACTCTTTGGTTTAGATTGAAAATTATAACATAAAATAATTTATTTTTTCATTTTTATATGTTACAATTATAGACTTTAAAATTACAAAATAACATTTTTTATATTAATAAAGGAAAAATATGGCTTTAAAAGAAAATTTGAAAGCAGTAAAAGAAGAATTAAGCTCTCAAGAGCAAATGATGGAAAATTTTATCAAATCAGAACGCTTTATAAGAAAATACAAATATTATTTTATTGCTCTTATTGCTCTTTTAGTTCTTTATTTTAGTGGAAGTTATATTTATAATATAAAACAAGAAAAAAATATCCAAGAAAGTAATATCATTTTTAATAATCTGTTAAAAAATCCTTCAGATCAAAAATTAATTGAGGAATTAAAGCAAAAAAATGCAAATTTATACACCATATATATTATGGGTCAAAATAATCAAGATCTTAATCAAACCTTGAGTCTTAATATAGATCCTTTGTTAAAACAAATAGTGCTTGCCCAAAATAATCAAAAATCAGATTTTCTAAAAGATTATAATACTCTATTAATAGGTTTTGAATTTTTAAAACAAAATGATTTTAAAAACGCAGATGTTGAATTTAATAAAATACCTATAAATTCTCCTTTATGGCAAATCATCACAAGCTTAAAACACTATCAAGGAATAAAATGAAGCATTTTTATTTATTTATTATTACTTTAATATTTTTTAGTGCTTGTGGCACTAAAAGGGAATACTATCAACCAACACAACTAGAACAACTTCCTTATAATTCTAAAAATATTAATGGAAAAATAGTTAATTTTAACAACAACATTGCTCAGCTAAATAATAATACTTTCATAGACAATAAAGGAAATATTACTGCTTTAAAAATAAATAAAAACTATAATATTTTAAATATCCGTCAAGAAGAAATTCTTATAGCCGATAATGATGGGAATTTTAAAATTTTAAATTTACAAGGTGAAGAATTATTTTCTCATAAATTTAACGAAAGTGTAGTAAGTGCTAATGTAGATGGGGATGATATAGCTTTGATTTTAGCAAGTAATACTTTAGTGTATGCTAATAAAAATCTTGGTATAAGAATGCTACAAAATTTAGGCACTGCTTATGCTCAAGATAGTCGCTATGCTAATCCTTATTTTTTAAATACCATTATCATATACCCTATGCTTAATGGAAAATTAGCCATACTTAACAAAAGTACACTAAAAGTTAGTAAAGAAATTTTAGTAAGTAGTGAAGAATTTTTTAATAATATCATCTATCTTCATGTTAAAAACGATACAATGGTTGCCGCAACAGCACAAAAAATCATCGTTGTAACACCAAATAGAACTTTATACTTAAACGAAAACATTAAAGAAGTAAATATTAACGATAAAGAAATTTTTATATTAACAAAAGATGGAAGAGTTATCAAAAATGATTATAATCTTAGAAAAATTGATGAAATAAAATTTCAATTTGCTTTATTTTCCAAAAGCACATTATATAATGATTCTTTGTATATATTTGAAAAAACTGGCTATTTAATTAAATTAAATACAAATCTGAAAGATTTTACCGTATATAAATTAAATGAAGCTATTGATAAAAAAAGTTTTATGGCTAATGGTAAATTTTTCTACCACAATAAAGTTTTACAATTAAATTAAGATGAATCAAGAACTAAGCGATATTCTTATTAAACATGGAATTATTTTAAAAAATATTAATTCTTTAGATATCCATGCTTTTAGCAAAAAGAAAAAACTAATTTGCTTTTATGGAGAAAATACAAAAAAACAATATTGTTTATTTTTATTTTCTTTTGCAAAAAGTAAGATTTTAAAAAAAGATGGTTTAGAATTTGAAAATATTTTTCAAAACATAAGTCAAATTTTAAATTTAAAATTTAAAAATCATTTTATTTTTCATCAATCTCTAATTTGCTCAAAAGCAAAAGAATATTTATTCACCAAAGGAATTCAAAATTATGCTTTTGTGTGATATTGGCAATACAACTGCAAGTTTTTTAAATGAGCAAAAATTTCATTCTATGAGCATAGAGCAATTTTTACAGTATGAGCCGACACAAAAAGTGTTTTACATCAATGTTAATCCAAATTTAGAGCAAAGATTAAAGCAAAATCCTTTATTTATTAACCTTGCTCCATATTTTAATTTTGATACTATTTATAAGAATTTAGGAGTTGATAGAATAGCAGCTTGCTATACCATAGAAGATGGGGTAGTAGTTGATGCAGGCTCTGCAATAACTGTTGATATTGTTTCAAATTCAATCCATCTTGGAGGATTTATCCTGCCTGGTATTGAAAGCTATAAAAAATCTTTTGCCAGTATTTCTTCTCGCTTAAAACACGAACTTAACACTCAAATAAACTTTGATGCCTTTCCCCAAAGAACTATTGATGCTTTAAGTTATGGAGTTTTTAAAAGTATATATTTACTTATAAAAGATAGTGCATATGATAAAAAATTATATTTCACAGGTGGCGATGGGCAATTTCTTGCAAATTTTTTTGATTATGCAATTTATGATAAATTTTTGATTTTTAGAGGTATGAAAAAAGCTGTTTGTGAAAATTTTATACTTTAAAAGATTAACCATATCTTTGGCTTTTCAATTATAAGCTTTATTTAAACTCAAAACAACTATATTTTGATATTATTAGCAAAATCAAACATACACAAAAGGAATTGATGATAATGGATCGAAAACACTTTGATGCCGTGGTAATTGGCGGTGGGATTTCTGGTGCTGCAGCATTTTACGAATTAGCAAGATATACTGATATTAAAAGTATTGCATTATTAGAAAAATATAATAACGCTGCAACATTAAATAGTCACAGCACAAGTAATTCACAAACCATCCACTGCGGTGATATAGAAACTAACTATACCTTGGAAAAAGCAAAAAAAGTTAAAAAAACAGCAGATATGATTGTAAAATATGGGCTCTTGCAAAATGCACAAAATAAATTCATGTATTCACACCAAAAACTTGCACTTGCAGTTGGGGAAAAAGAATGTGAATATATGAAAAATAGATATGAAGAATTTAAAGAATTATATCCTTATATTAAATTTTACACAAAAAATGAAATCAAACAAATAGAACCAAATGTTGTTTTAGGTGAAGATGGTGTCAATGATAGGGCGGATAATATAGTAGCTATGGGTGTAGAAGAAAGTGAAATTTATACCACAGTAGATTTTGGACTTATGAGTCAAAATCTCATAGAGCAAGCTTGCAAACAAGGTAAAGATACTCATGTTGCTTACAATCAAGAAGTTGTGTTTATAGAAAAAAAAGATGATATTTTTTATATAAAAACAAGAGATTTTAAAGAATATAGTGCAAAATCCATTATCGTCAATGCAGGCGCACACTCGTTATTTTTAGCACATAAAATGGGTATAGGTTTAGACAAATCTTGCTTTCCTGTTGCAGGAAGTTTTTACATGGCAAAAAGAAAAATTTTAAATGGTAAGGTTTATATGGTGCAAAATCCAAAACTCCCATTTGCTGCATTACATGGCGATCCTGATTTACTAACTAACATGAACACCCGTTTTGGTCCTACTGCTTTAGTTATTCCTATGCTAGAAAGATACCATGGCTTTAAATCTTTACCTGAATTTTTTAAAACACTTAATCTTGATATGAATGTAATTAAAATTTGTTTTAATCTTTTTAAAGATTCTACTATTAGAAATTATATTCTTTATAATTATTTATTTGAAATTCCTTATATCAACAAAAAACTTTTTGTAAAAGATGCTAAAAAAATAGTTCCTAGTTTAAAAACAGATGATATTTACTATGCTAAAAATTTTGGAGGAGTGCGACCTCAAGTGCTTGATAAAAAAGCAGGAGAATTAATGCTTGGAGAGGCTAGCATCACTGAAATTCCGGGTATAATTTTTAATATGACACCAAGCCCAGGTGCTACGAGTTGTCTTGGTAATGGTTATAGAGATGCAAAACTTATTTGTCAATACTTGGGTGCTAATTTTAATGAAGATTTATTTACTAGCGAACTGCTATAAAAAGGATAGGAAATGTTAAAAAAAACAAAAATAGTCGCAACAATTGGACCAGCAAGTGAAAATGAAACTACAATAAGACAAATGATTATTAATGGAGTGAATGTTTTTCGCTTAAATTTCTCACATGGAACTCATGAATATCATAGTCAAAACCTAGCCACCATTAGAAAAGTAGCAGCTGAACTTAATGCAAGGATTGGAATTTTACAAGATATTAGCGGGCCAAAAATTAGAACCTTAAAAATTCCAGAAGCTTTTGAGTTAAAAAGTGGAGATAGACTAGACTTCTACAAAGATACTTTTGAAGGCGAAAAACTTTCTAATGAACATTATAAAGTCTGTATTAATCATCCTGAAATTCTTTCTATGCTAAAAGTGGGAGAATACATCTATCTTTGTGATGGCTCTATTAAAACTAAAGTTATACAAGTTGAAAAAGATTTTATCCAAACCCAAGTAGAAAATAACGGGGTGCTTAGTTCAAATAAAGGAATTAATTTTCCAAATACAAAAATCAATATCGATGTTATAACTCAAAAAGATAAAGACGATCTTGCATGGGGCATTAAAAACGATGTTGATTTTTTAGCTATATCTTTTGTGCAAAATGCTCATGATATTGATGAAGTTAAAAAAATACTTGATGAAAATAATGCCAAAATTGCTATTTTTGCAAAAATAGAAAAATTTGATGCTGTTGAAAATATCGATGAAATTATAAATAGCAGCGATGGTATAATGGTAGCAAGAGGAGATTTAGGCATTGAAGTGCCTTATTATAGAGTGCCAAATATACAAAAACTCATCATTAAAAAAGCTAATGAAGCCAATAAACCTGTAATCACTGCCACTCAAATGCTTTTTTCGCTTGCAAAATCCAAAACTGCCACAAGAGCTGAAATTTCAGATGTTGCTAATGCTGTACTTGATGGCACTGATGCGGTTATGCTTAGCGAAGAAAGTGCAGTGGGGATTGATCCGGCAAATGCGGTTGATATTATGACTCAAACCATTATAGAAACAGAAAAAAACTATCCTTATGAAAAATTTGAAAATTTTAAATGTTTTAACGAAACTGATATCATTGCCAAATCAAGCACACAACTAGCTACTGATTTAAATGCAAATGCAATTTTTACCATTACAAGCAGTGGCGCTTCTGCAGTTAAAACAGCAAGGTATCGTCCAAAAATGGATATCATAGCTATTACTCATTCCAAAAAAGCTTTAAATTTTTTAAGTATAGTCTGGGGAGTTCAACCTGCTATATTGATAGAAAAGCATGAAAATTTAACAGAACTTTTAAGCAATTCTGTAAAACTTGGAGTTGAAAAAGGCCTTATGAAAAAAGATGGGGTTTACACTCTTACTGCAGGATTTCCAGTAGGTGTTGCAGGAAGTACAAATTTAATTAGAATTTTACAAAAAGATCAAATTGAATATTATTTAAGTTTGGGAAAATAACCCAAACTTAATATTCTTCTTCTATTAGATCACATAAGCAGTGTATGATTAAAATATGCATTTCTTGAATTCTAGCCGTATCATCGCTTGGGATGATTATATTATGCTCACATAATGCATTCATCGTTCCACCACCTTTTCCACTAAGCCCTATACATTTAGTGCCAATTTCTTTGGCCTTTTCAAAAGCTTTGATCACATTTGGGCTTTTTCCACTAGTAGAAATTCCAATCAATACATCATTATTGCTAGCTAAAGCTTCAACTTGTCTTGAAAAAACAAATTCAAAACCATAGTCATTTCCTATAGCACTTAAAGCAGAAGTATCAGTGCTTAGAGCAATAGCAGCTAAAGCCTTTCTTTCTTTTTTATATCTTCCACTAAGTTCAGCTGCAAAATGTTGGCTATCTGCAGCACTTCCGCCATTTCCACAAATTAAAATTTTCCCACCACTTTTCAAGCACACTTTTAATTCTTGAGCAACCGTAGCAATTTGCTCTTTTAAATTCAAACTTTGCTCTAAAGTTTTTTGATGTTGAATAAATTCCTTTTCAATTTTATTTATCATTTGCAATCCTATTAATTATATTAGTAGTACTAAATCCATCTTCAAAGTCAATTAATTCTACTTTTTTTACTAAATTTGAACCCACTATTTCTTTGCCTTTATAATCAGCTCCTTTAACTAGCACATCAGGCTTTAAAAACTCTATCAGTTCATAAGGAGTATCATCATTAAAAATCACTACATAATCTACAAAATACATACTCGCAAGCATACATGCGCGTTGGAATTCTAAATTTATAGGTCTTGAGTTTCCTTTTAGTCTTTTTATGCTTTCATCTGAATTTAAACCTACAACTAAGATATCTCCTAGTTTTTTAGCTTTTTCAAGGTATTTTATATGACCATAATGCACAATATCAAAACATCCATTGGTAAAAACTACTTTTTGATTTTGTATCAACTTCACAAGCTCTTCTTTGCTTTTAATTTTATCTTCAAAAGAAGCTTTTTTTAGATTTTTAATCTCTTCTAAACTTACACTCACACTTCCTACTTTTGCTACCACAACAGCTGCTGCATCATTTGCTAACTCACATGCTTTTACAATATCAACTTTTAAGGCTAAAGCATAAGCAAGCATAGCTATAACACTATCTCCAGCTCCTGTTACATCATAAACTTCCAAAGCTTTTGCGGGAATAATATGTAATTTCTCATCAAAAAGTGCTATTCCTTCTTCAGATAAAGTTATAATAGAATAAGCTAAATTTAAATCATCTTTTAATTTTTTCAAAGCTTTTTCTAAATTATCAATTTTTTCTACACCCAAAGCTTGATTAGCTTCTTTTTTATTTGGAGTTAGCAAGGTTGCATTTTGATATTTGCTAAAATCACTTCCTTTTGGATCAATCAAAATAGGTAAATTTAAAGTATTTGCATGCTCTATCAAAGCTTTTGTTACTTTTGAAGTTAAAACTCCTTTAGCATAATCACTCAAAATAATCGCGTCATAATCTTTTGCGATTTTTTTATACTCTTGAATAATTTCATCTTCTAATTTAGTATCAAAATCATTCTCATCATCAAGTCTTAAAACTTGCTGAGAATGTGATAAAACTCTACTCTTAAGAGGGGTTTTTCTATCTTTTTCTACTAATAATTTTGCATTTAAATTCTCTTTTAAAAACCTCCCACTCTCATCATCACCCACAAGTCCTAGAGCAAAAACCTCAGCACCAAGACTTTTTAAATTTGCATATACATTACCAGCTCCACCTAGTCTTTTATCTTCTTTTTGTGATTTCATCACCATTACAGGAGCTTCTGGAGAAATTCTAGTGCAATCACACCATATATAATGATCCACCATAAAATCCCCAACAACTAAAATTTTTGGCTTTTTAGAACTTAAAAAATCAAACATTTACTTCCTTTTCATAAAGCCTTTTGATCTCATCTAAATAATCTTTTACACCCTCTTCAAGACTAAATTTAGCTTTATATGAAAAACTCTCATCTAATTTTGCTTGAGTATGGAATTGATAAGAATTTTTGTAAGGATTAGGAATATACTCACAAGGATAATTAGTGTTTAATTCTTTTTGCAAAATATCTACTATATCTTGAAAAGTTCTTGCTTTACCTGTAGCTACATTATAAATTCCACTTTTTGCTTCTAAAGCTTGTAAATTTGCACTCACAACATCTTTAATATACACAAAATCACGATAAATTTGATCACTTCCTTCAAACAAACGCGGACTTTTACCCGCTAAAATTTGATGTCCAAATTGCAAAATCATAGAAGCAGTGCTATTTTTAAAAAATTCTCCCTTGCCATATACATTAAAATATCTAAGCCCAACTATATGCATTTTATCAAAATATTTTTTTGCTAATTTATCCATCATTAATTTTGAATATGCATAAGGGTTTTTAGGGGCTTCACTTAAATTTACAGTTTGCGGGCTTGGAGCATCTCCATAAACTGAGGCTGAACTTGCATAGATTAATTTCGCATTAAGTTCCAAAGCAAGTTCTATAAAATCTTTAAAAGTGTTTAAATTGGTCTTTAAAACTTTGTTTTGATCATAAACAGTTGTATCTGAAATTGCAGCCTTATGAAAGATCACATCAGGTTTAAAAGCTTTTATAACTTTTAAAGTTTTTTCATCATTAATATCGCCCACATAAAGCTCACCTTCAAAATCTAAAATATTCTTAAAATGACCAAAACTTTCTAAATTTCCATTTTCAAAAGTAGCACTTGATCGCATTTTATCCACAATCAAAACCTCATGTTTATCCTGAAGTTCTAGAGCAAGAGCAGAGCCTATAAAACCTGCTCCACCTGTTATCACAATTTTCATTTCCTATCCTTTAAATAATACAAAAGTTCTTTTAAATTTTTAAAGACCTTATAGTTTTTATTATCATTATAATTTTCATTAATCAAAAATAGATTTTTTATACCAGCATTGATTCCAGCTTGCATATCACTTAAATTATCCCCTATAAAAAAAGATTGTGAAAAATCTATATAAAATTCTTTTTGTGCTTTTAAAAGCATGCCAGGTCTTGGCTTACGACATTCACAATTTTCTAAATGTGGGCAGTGATAAATTTTTTCTATTTTAATGCCTTTTTTCAAAAACTCACCTAGCATATACGAGCTTAAAATTTCAAAATCTTTTTCACTATAATAAGCCCTTGCAATACCTGATTGATTAGTAGCTACAAAAATTAAAAAATTTTGCTTTTGAAAAAATTCACAAAGTTCAAAAATACCATCACAAAATTCAAAATCACTAATCTTATGAACATATTTTTTATCTATATTTATAATTCCATCTCTATCTAAAAATAACGCCTTTGTTTTCATGAAAAAATTATAATGAATTTTTTTTAAGATTTTATAATTTATCAAGTAAAAAAGTTTTTTAAGCGACTTTAAATAAAAAAAGCATATAATTAAAAACATTTTATTTTCAATTTATATAGGAGTGATACAATGAAAAAGCTACTTGTTTTATCAGCTTTGGCATGTCTTAGTGTTTCAGCTTTTGCTGCGGATGGTGCTACACTTTATAAAAAATGTGCAGTATGTCATGGTGCTAAAGCAGATAAAGTTTATCTTAATAAAGTTCCTGCTTTAAATACTTTAACTGCAGCTGAAAGATTACAATACATGAAAGATTATGCAGCAGGTAAAAGAAATGCTTATGGCCAAGGTGCAATCATGAAGATTAACCTTAAAGGTTTAACAGAAGCAGATTTTAAAGCAATTGAAGAATACATCGAGAGCTTAAAAAAATAATTTGACAGCCTTTATGGCTGTTTTTCTTGATTTTTCTTTTCCAAAGCTTCTTTTTTTCTTTTTTCCAAAATCACTGCATCGTTTAAAGCTTCTTCGCTATCATTTAAAATAGTAAATTTATAATCATCGTCAAATTGCTTATTTTTGATCCCCCAAAGTAAAGCACAAATTGCCAAAAATAAAGCAACCATAGAAACACCTATCATCATTATTAAAACACCATTCATTTTTTAATCCTTAAAGCATTTAAAATCACTATTATACTACTAAAAGACATTGACAAAGCTGCAATTAAAGGATTAATCAAACCAAAAAAAGCTAAAGGCATGCTCAAGGCATTATAAAATAAAGAAAAAGCTAAATTTTGTTTAATAATTTGATAAGTTTTTTTAGCTATTTGTATAGCCTTTTGCAAGCTTTTTAAGTCGTTTTTTAACAATATAATATCACTATTTTCCATAGCAAGCTCAGAACCTTCTTTTAAAGAAACCCCAACACCTGCATAAGAAAGTGCTAAAGCATCATTTACCCCATCTCCTACCATTAAAACCTTACCTGTTTGATTTAAGTTAGCTATTATTTGCATTTTATCTTCTGGCATACATGAAGCTTTGAAATGATTTATTTTTAATTTTTCAGCTACCTTACTCACAGCAGATAAATTATCACCACTTAACATATAAATTTGCATTTTGCATTCTTTCATAAATTCGATCAACTCTTCAGAGCTTTCTCTCATACTATCTTCTAATTCAAAAACTGCTAATATAGTTTTATTTTTAGCAAATATAAAATGCGTAGTTTGAAATTCTTGTACTTGCATATGATTTTCTTTGAAAAATTTCTCATTTCCTCCCAAAAATTCATCTTTACCCAAAAAGGCTTTATAACCTCTTGCTTGAAAATTTTGAACTTTTTCAAATTCTATTCTGCTATCAATTTTTTCATCTAAAAATTTCAAAATGCTTTTAGCCACTGGGTGGTTAGTCAGGTGTAAGAAATTTAATAACTCATTTTTATCTAACCTCTCATCCAAAAAGCTTTTTTTAACTTCTAAACTAGCCTTTGTTAAAACCCCTGTTTTATCAAACACAGCCACATTGCACTTACTCAAATCCTCCACAACACCTGCTTCTTTAAATAAAATTTTTTCCTTCAAACCAGTGCTAATTGCTACTAAAGAACTCACCGGTGTAGCTAAAGCCAAAGCGCATGGACAAGCTATGATTAGCACAGAAACCATGCGTATCATGGCTTCTTCAAAACCTAAATTTAGTACAAAAAAAGTAAAAACAAAGCACAACAAAGCACAAATTAAAATAATAGGCGAAAAATACTTACTTACCTGTTGCACCATTTTTTCTATTTTGGCTTTTTTAGCACTTGAATTTTCAAGTAAATCAATAATCCTAGCTAATTTAGAATCCTTATAAAGAGCATTTGTCTTATATAAAGCATTCCCGCTTAAAACTAAAGAAGCAGAATAAATCATATCATCTTTTTGCACATCAAGTGGTAAGCTCTCTCCGCTTAAACTAGACATATCTAAACTAATATTACCGCTAATACACACTCCATCTATTAAAACCCTATCGCCTTCTTTTAACTCTATAATATCTCCTATTTGCACCTCTTCTACATCGATATTTTCTATTTTTTCATTTTTTAACACCCTTACTTCATTACCTAAAAATGACCTCAAATGATCGAGCGTATCAAGGGCTTTTTTCTTACTTAAAAGCTCTAAATACTTTCCTATAAAAACAAAACAAATAATCATCGCCACAGAGTCAAAATATACCTGTGAAGCTCTTGAGAACATTGCCCACACTGAATATATATAAGCTAGACTTGCTCCACCAATTACTAGAGTATCCATATTAACACTTTTAAATTTCAAAGCATAATAGGCATTTTTATAAAAAATCGAGCCTGTGTAAAAAAGTACAGGAGTACAAAGTAAAAATTCAGCAAAATGTAAAATATCTTTAATATCAGCTTCCATACCACTAAAAAACCCAGCATATTTAGCTACAGATATCCACATGATATTCATTACGCAAGCTATAGCAACTATTAATTTCGCATAAAAATCTCTTTTGGTTTGAGTTGCTCTTTGTTCATTTTTTGTAGGTAAATACACACTAGCTTTATAGCCTATACTTTCTATATTTTGGATAATTTTTACTAGATTAATACTTTTTTCATCAAAAACAATTCTAGCTTTATGAGTAATAGAATTAATATCAACCTCTATCACTCCTTCACTTTTAATGAGAATTTTTTCATTAAGCCAAACACAGGCTGCACAATGAATTTCTTCTATCAGTAAAAAAACCTCACTAAAGCCTTCTTTTGTTTTTTGTATGTATTTTTCATAGTCTTTAATACTATATTCTATTGTTACTGGGGTTAAAGTTTGATTACCAAGTTTTTCATAAAATTCCTCCAAATTATTCTCTTGTAAAATTTCATATACACTTTCACAGCCTTTACAACAAAAATAATTTCCATTTTTTTCTATCATTTGTTCTTGTTTAAAGCTTAATTGGCAATGCTTACATCTCATTTTATACTTTCTTTATAAGTTTTTACAATATTTTATCATTTTTTCAAACTTTCAATTTTAAAAATTATTTACAAAGCTATATTATAATTTCTAAAATTTGACAAAAAAGTATTTTTTTTAATAAAATCTTTTTTGAATAAACTAAAACAAAAACTACATTTTCTACATTTTATGAGGATATATGGAAAATACAAAAGAAAAGAAACAACACCAAAGAACACACATTCCTGTTGAAGGTTATAAAATAGAAGATTTAAAGTTGCTTGATTTAGAAAGCTTAGTAAAAATAGCAAATGAAGCAGAAATAGAAAATCCAAGAGAATTTAGAAGACAAGATCTTATTTTTGAAATTCTAAAAGCACAAACCAAAAAAGGTGGCTTTATACTCTTTACAGGAATTTTAGAAATTTCGCCTGAAGGTTATGGATTCTTGCGTGGAATGGACTCAAATTTAAGCGATAGTGTAAATGATGCTTATGTATCAAACTCACAAATTCGCAAATTTGCTCTGCGTGTAGGAGATATAGTTACTGGTCAAGTTAGAGAGCCAAAAGATCAAGAAAAATACTATGCTTTATTAAAAATTGAAGCGATTAATTATCTTCCATTAAAAGAAGCTAGAGAAAGACCTTTATTTGACAATCTTACTCCAATTTTTCCAACTGAAAAAATCAAATTAGAATATGATCCTTTAAAATTAACAGGTAGAATGCTTGATCTGTTTGCTCCTATTGGAAAAGGTCAAAGAAGCTTAATCGTAGCACCTCCAAGAACTGGTAAAACTGAGTTAATGAAAGAACTAGCTACCGCTATTGCTAAAAATCATCCGGAGGCTCATTTGATTGTACTTTTAGTAGATGAGCGCCCTGAAGAAGTTACAGATATGCAAAGATGTGTTAAAGGCGAGGTTTTTAGCTCTACTTTTGACTTACCTGCCTATAATCATGTTAGAGTGGCTGAACTTGTTATAGAAAAAGCAAAAAGGATGGTAGAAACAGGTAAAGATGTCATTATATTACTTGATTCTATTACAAGATTAGCAAGAGCTTATAATACTGCCACACCAAGCAGTGGTAAAGTTTTAAGTGGCGGGGTTGATGCAAATGCCTTGCATAAGCCAAAGCGCTTTTTTGGTGCAGCTAGAAATATAGAACATGGTGGCTCATTAACCATCATAGCAACTGCCTTGATAGAAACAGGCTCAAGAATGGATGAAGTGATTTTTGAAGAATTTAAAGGAACAGGAAATAGCGAAATCGTTCTTGATAGAAATATTTCAGACAGAAGAATTTACCCTGCAATTAACATCATAAAATCAGGCACTAGAAAAGAAGAATTACTCCAAGGTGTTGAAAAACTTCAAAAAATTTGGGCAATTAGATCAGCTATTTCACAAATGGATGATATAGAAGCTTTAAAATTCTTATACTCTAAAATGCTAAAAACCAAAAGCAATGAAGAGTTGTTATCCATCATGAATGAGTAGTAATGCTCCAAGCTCTTGCTGTTAAATACAGACCAAAAAATTTCAATGAGCTTGTAGGGCAAAATACTGTTTCTACAAGCTTAAAATATGCTCTTGAAAATAATCGCTTAGCACATGCTTATTTATTTTCAGGATTACGCGGAAGTGGAAAAACTTCAAGTGCAAGAATTTTTTCAAGAGCTCTAGTATGTGAAAAGGGACCAAGTGCTAATCCTTGTGGAGAATGTTCTCAATGCTTATCTTCACTCAGTGGCTCTAATATAGACATTATAGAAATGGATGCTGCAAGCCATAGGAGCTTAGAAGATATTCAAGAGCTTATCGAGCAAGTTAAATACGCTCCATCTTTAGCTAGGTTTAAAATTTTTATTATCGATGAAGTGCATATGCTTACCCCACAAGCAGCAAATGCCTTGCTTAAAACCTTGGAAGAACCACCAAGCTATGTAAAATTTATACTAGCAACAACTGACCCTTTAAAACTTCCTGCTACGGTTCTTTCAAGAACGCAGCATTTTAGATTTAAGCAAATTTCTATCCACGATATCTTAAATCATCTTGAGTGGATTTTAGAAAAAGAAAATATCAATTATGAAAAAGAAGCTTTAAAACTCATAGCAAGAAGTGGAAACGGATCTTTAAGAGATACTCTAACTTTATTAGATCAAGCCATAGTATATTGTCAAAATCATATACAAACACAAAAAATTACTGCGATGCTAGGCTTTTTAGATCCATCTAAAATTGAAGAATTTTATCAAGCCATTTTAGCTAACGATAAAGATAAAGTTCTTGAGTTTTTAAAAGAATTTGAAGATTACGAGGCAAGTAATGTCATCGATGAGATGATATTTTTTTTAAAAGAAGCATTTTTTGCCAAAAACAATCTTTTTTCTATGTTAATTTACGAAAGATTTTTTAGAATTCTTTCGCGCGCTAAGACTATGTTAAATTCTAGCGATGATGATAGTTTTGTACTTTGTGTTATGGCTTTCATGCTTATAGAAGCAACTTATCTAAAAAGTATTGATGAAGCTATTTACAGCAAAAGTCCAAAACAAGATAACACACCAAACCCAAAACAACAAGAAATTCTTTCTATACAAACAATTAAAGAAGAAAAACTTAATCCTTATGAAAGTTTGTTAAAAGCTATTTACAAAAGAGATTATGATTTAGCTGAAGTTTTCAAAAAAACCACGCAGTTTATTTCCTTTGAAGATGATATTTTAAGTATTAGCTCACATGCTAAAGATGATGATAGAAAAATCCTAAACAATGGCTTTAAATTAATCAAAGTCTTGCTTCATGAACTTTTTGGAGAAAAAACACAAATTAAAATTCAAAAAATAGAAACTATAGATACCCAAAAATTACAAGATATATTCAAAACTCCTATAAAACAAGAAATAAAAAGTACTCCGAATTTAAATGAACATTTTGAAAATTTTAAAAAAGATGCTAAAAAATACGATCCTAAAGACGAAACCAAAGAAGCTCTCAATAAGCTCTTTGGCTCCCCAACTATACAAAATTAAAAACTGCCGTTGATTGAAATATAAATTCTTCTTCCTTCTTCTATGCGATTATAAGTATTTACCCAAGTATCTTCACCTTTGTTTTTATAAGACTCCCAATCATTTGTAAAACTTTTATCAAAAAGATTATAAATTGCCGCATTAATATTCCATTTTTTATTAATATCATAACGCACACCCATAGAAGCTAAAAAGACATCTTGATAATACTCTCTATTAATATTTGTATCACCCATATAACGATCTATTTGCCATTCGCCTTTTATCCATGGAGTGAATTTACTAAAGATATTATAACTTGCTTTTAACATGATATTGTGTTTTAGACTATCAATTTCTGGTTTTCCTATCATAGTTTCATCTTGCGCATCTTTAATTTCACTATCAAGATAAGTATAAGCTAGATCTAAATTTAAATGCTCTACAGGAGTAATCCCAGCTCCAAGTTCTATGCCTCTATACTCAACCTTGCCATGATTAATCGCCTGATAGCATGTATCAGCTTCACATTTTCCAATACCCAAAATCATACTATCTTTACTAAATTTTTGACTAGAAATTTTATCTTTAAAATTTGTTAAAAAGCCAGTTGCTGAAATATAAAACAAATCATTATTATAAACAGCGGCTAGTTCATAATTAAGCGATGTTTCTTCTTTTAAATTCGGATTTCCATACATAGGATATTTACCTTGTCCACTATAATTATAAGCACCAGCTATCAATCTATTAGCATATGGGGTTCTAAAGCCTGTTGAAACACCGCCTTTTAAAGTAAGCTCACTAGTAGGATTATAAACTAAATAAGCTCTTGGAGAAATGTTATTTCCAAAAATTTCATGATAATTATATCTTGCTCCAAAAGTAAATCTTAAATCATCTCTTATACCATATTCATCTTCTGCAAAAAAAGCTAATAAATATTGATCAAAATTAGTAGGATTAGCAATTTTATCTTGCATTTTCTCAAGTCTATACTCACCACCCACGCTTAAAATATGACTTTGACCTAAAGGAATAACTGATTTTGTATCTATAATAATATCTTCAGCAACTATATCTCTATTTTGCCCTAAAAATGGCTGATTTGCTTGGCCAACTACCTCACGCCCATCGTTACTTACACGGTTATACTGCAAAGTAGAAGTAATTAAAAAATCATCATATACCCCCTCATGACTTAAATAAGTTACCAACTTATCCACTTGCATGGTATCTGTATAACCACCTGTTAAAGAGCCATTATTTTTATCTGTTGGTTTTGTTAATGTACCGAGTTGGCCTTTTTTATTATCATAATGATTTCTTGAAAAATCAATATCAAATATCAAAGTATTATAATCATCTATTAAGTAATTTAATCTAGTTCCTAAATTAAAATTACTTGCTTTTGTAGGACTTTGTGCTTGATCACCTTGCACTCTTTGACCACTCCCATTACTAAATTCAACATTAGATTGTTCTCTATAAAACTCTCTAAAACGCAAAGTAAGTCCCAAACGATCATTCATCAATGGACCACTAGAATATATACTTGCGCCATAAGTATTACCCCATTCTTTATGTGCATTAAAAATACTATCCAAACTAAATGATGTTTCCCACTCGTTACTTACTTTTTTTGTGATGATATTTACAACACCACCCAAAGCTTCAGAACCATATAAAGTGCTCATTGGCCCTTTTATTACTTCTATTCTTTCTATACTAGAAATTGGTGGTAAGAATGAATTTGAAATTTCATTAAAACCATTAGGTCCTACTTCTCCACCTATTCCTTGACGACGCCCATCAATCAAAACTAAAGTATATCCAGTAATACCTCTCATGGTAATATTATAAGAGCCTGTTTTTCCTTTACTAGCAAATAAATCTACACCAGGAATATCAGCAATAGCTTCAGCAACATCTCTATAAGGCTTACTCTCTAAATCTTTTTTACCAATCACATTTATAGTAGCAGGAGCTTCTTTAATATCTTGAGAAAATCCCGAAGCACTCACTATAGAACTATCTAATAAAACTTCTTGTGATAAAGCATTACAGACCAAAAGACTAGCAACACAAACTGACAAGCAATAATTTTTCATTATTTCCTTTCTTAAATAAACAAAATTTTCAAAGTTGGAATATTATGATAATAATTATTAATTTAAAATAAATTTATTATATCAATTATGATAATTGTTATTAATAAATAATTTAATTTTCAGTAATATAATCACAAAAATTTTTAAAGCGAGGATGTATGGAATTTTTAAAAACTTATATTGACTTAATTATATTTATTGTTTTAGGGTTAATGGCATTTATTGCTATATGGTGCACTATAGAACGCATCTTATTTTTTAGAAAAATTAAACTAAATGATTATCAATGCCAAGAAAAATTTGATGATGCAATTAGTGAAAATATCACCATGCTTTATATTATTTACACTAACGCTCCTTATGTAGGACTTTTAGGAACTGTAGTAGGGATTATGATTACATTTTACGACATGGGAGCAAGTGGAAATATTGATGTAAAATCTATTGTTATTGGCTTATCGCTGGCTTTAAAGGCTACTGCTTTGGGAATTTTAGTTGCCATCCCTTCTTTGATGGCTTATAATGGGTTGCTTAGAAAAATATCAACTTTGAGTAATGCATATCGTATTTTTAAGGATAAAAATGCTTAAATTACCAAAAAATGAAAGTTTAAATATTATTCCTTTTATAGATATAATGCTTGTTTTACTAGCCATTGTTTTAAGTATATCCACTTTTATCGCACATGGTGAAATCAAAATCAATCTACCTCAAAGTGAAAATTCAAATTCCATAAGTGAAAATAAAGACAAAATAAGCATCTTAATCGATAAAGAAAATAAATTTTATATCGATGGAAAAACAGTTTCCATAGAAGAAATAAAAGAAAAATTTGACACTATAAATTCTAAAACCTTAGTAGAGTTAAAAAGCGATAAAGAGGCAAAATTTGAAAGCTTTGTAAAAATTATTGATATTTTAAAAAATAAAAATCATGAAAATTTTCAAATTTTAACAGAGCACAAAAGATGAAGACTTTTATAAGTAATCATAAAAATCAATCATTTTTCATTACTTTATTTATCTTTTTACCTTTACTTTTTGTTTTTCTTTATACTAAGAATTTTTTACATATACAACATAACACTACAAAGGAAGAAAAATTTAATATAGCTATAAAACAATTTTTACAAGATTCTCCTAAAGTAAAAAACGAACAATCTAAACAAGAAAAAATAAAAAAAATAGAACAAGTAAAAGAAAAACCTATCGTTCAACCTAAAAAAATAAATACTTCAACCGATACTAAAGCAACAAATCGATTAAAAGAGGAAATAAAATCTCAAAAAATAACATCTCAAGAAAAAAACATCCTGATAAATTCTCAAGAAAGTATATCTTTAACTAATAACAATGAACTTTTAAAAGAAGTTAAGCAAGCTATAGATAAAGCTTTAATTTATCCTAGGCAAGCTAGAAAAATGCGGATGAGTGGTGAAATTTTAGTAGAATTCACATGGACTAAGGATAAAAACTTATTAAACTTAAAAATATTAAAACCATCAAAATATAAACTATTAAATGATAGTGCCTTAGAAACTATACGCATAGCATCTAATAATTTTCCACAATATGAAAAAACTTTTCATATAAGAATACCTTTAATATACAAAATAAACTAAGCAATTTTGCTTAGTTTGTCTTGGTTAAATTATGTCCTTTATAGATCCCATAAATTTTATAATCTCCATTTTTAAGCATCAAAACTACAGGATATTCTTCTTCATAACCTTGTTCCATTCCAGGACTTCCTTGAGGCATACCAGGAGCAGAAATACCTATAACATCCTCAGGTTTATTTTCCAAAAGCCAAGCAACTGCATCTTCAGGAACATGCCCTTCTATAGCATAGTCATCAATCACGCCAGTATGACAGCTTTGATACATAGGCTGAATATTCATTTTTTCTTTTATTTTTAAAAAATCTTCACTTTTGTGTATTTGTACTTTATAGCCTTTATCTTTCATATAATTAGCCCAAAGATCGCAACATCCACAAGTGGGACTTTCGTAAATATTTAATATTTTTTCATTAGCCAATAAGCTTGTAAAACCAAGCGTTAAAGTTAAAAATAATTTTTTCATATATCCTCCAAAAATAAAAAAGATACAATACATTATAAAAATTAATATTTTATATCAAAAACCAAAAATATCAACTATGGCTAATTAAAAATATTAAATTAAAGTATTACTACTAAATAAAATTTCTAAATAACTTTTCTGATTTTCTACCACTTAACAAGTACTAAAACCTTCTTTTTATTTTGTAAAACTAAAA
>NZ_JANQDA010000015.1:0-43460 GCF_024723655.1 Campylobacter sp. RM5063
TTTCAAAAATAGTTAATGTATTTGATTGATTCATTATTTGTTTGTGTGTTTTACAATATTCATTGACAATATTTTGATAATGAACTTGGAATATTAATATTTTATTTATAAATTTTTACTTAAAAATATTTTAAGATAAAAAATATCTTAAATACTGCAAATACAACAATATTAATACTTTTAATAAAAAAATTACTGTAAAAATTTAATCTTATTTTCTAAAACACTTTTTGGAGTAAGTCCGATGAATTTTTCATTTATTTTGCCTTTTTCATCATAAAAAACTATCACAGGCACACCATAAATTCCACCCACAGCTTTAGACAAAAATGAACTTGCTTTAGCTTCATATAAAAGTGGCAAATCTAACTTTTTTTCCAAAAGAATTTTTTGAGCTTCTTCTTTTGACTTAGCTCCATTTAACACTGCTAAAATAGGAAAGTTTCTTTCTTTATAAAGCTCGTTTAGCATAGGAATTTGCGCATTACACGCACCACAATCTTGCGTGAAAAAAAATAAAGCATAAGCTTGATTTGCATTTTGTGTTTTTAAGGTTTTTTCAAAACCATCGTATTTAAAAGTATAGTTTTGACTTGAATTTAAGGTTTGAAATTCATTATTTGAGCATGCGCTAAAGAAAAAAACACTTATTAAAGCCAAGAAGCAATAGAAGCTTTTAGTTGTGACCATGGTTTTTCTCCTATGATTTTATCTTGCACAACTCCATCTTTAATGACAAAAGTTGTTGGTACTGCAAAAATGTTAAATCTTTGCCATGATATATCTAAATCATCTTGCAAAAATATAATATTTTTATAATCATATTTTGTAGCAAATTCTTCAAAATCTTTCCCCTTATCCACAGAATCAAGTGCTAAAATAGTGATTTTTTTAGGGTATTCGCTAGCTAGTTTTTCCAAGAGTGGTAAGTCTTTTAAACAAGATGCACAACCTTGCTCTACAAAGGTTAAAACAATGAGATTATCAAAATCAGCTAGTTTGATTTTCTCACCTTCTAAATTTTTAGCTGCGATTTCTGGTGCTTTTAAGCCTACTTTGCCGCCATTTTTATTGTTGTTTTCAAAACATGCACTTAAAAAAACTAAACATAAACAAGCTAAAATTATACTCTTAATTTTCACTTTTCATCACTCCATGGCTTAAAATGATAGTTCTATCAGCAAAAGTAGCTAAGTCTGGATTGTGAGTGATTAAAACTATGGTTTTACCATCTTGTTTTAATTTACAAAAAAGCTCTAGAATATTTTTTTCATTTGCCTCATCTAAATTTCCAGTTGGCTCATCTGCTAATAAAATTTCAGGATCATTCACTAAAGCTCTTGCTATACATAGCCTTTGTTGCTCCCCGCCACTTAATTGGCTAGGTAAATGCGTAAGTCTGTGTGAAAGCCCTACTTTTTCTAGTGCCATTATAGCGTCTTTTTGTTCTATACTTGAGTGATAAAACTGAGCTAGCATAACATTTTCTAAAGCATTTAAATAAGGTATTAAATGAAATTGTTGAAAAATCAAACCTATTTTTTCTCTTCTAATTACGCTTTTTTCTTCTTCACTTAAATTTCCAACTTCTTTATCATCTAAAAAATACTCCCCACTACTTTGAGTATCCATTAAAGAAAGTATATTTAAAAGTGTTGATTTACCTGAACCTGATGGGCCCATAATGGCTAGCCATTCGCCTTGCTTTACTTCTAGGTTGATATTTTGCAAAGCTTTAACTTCATTAAAATTACGATTTAAATTTGAAATTTTTATAATATTTTTCATCACTCACCCTTTAAATTTTCACAAACATTGATTTTTAAAGCTTTTTTTAGCGGTAAGATACTTGCAAAAAATGCAAATACTAAAGAAACAAGCACCGCAAAAAACACTGAAAACAATCTAAAATCTATACTTGCATTAAAAATCAAATATCCAAAAATATTTGCTAAAAAATATCCGCAAAAAGCGCCGAGCAAACTCGCACTCAAGCTTAAAATAAACACTTCAGCTCCAAAAAGTTTAATAACTTCTTTATGCTTAGCTCCTAGTGCAAGGTGCAAGGCTATTTCTTTTTTTCTTGAAAAAATCACTGCGCTAAGAGTGGTATTTACACTCAAAGAACTGATGAGCAAAATAGTTAAACTAATCAAAGCCATCAAAGCCTTGATCTTTTCTAAAATCACACCTTCACTAATGGATACTGAAGCTATGACTTTGGCTTCTACATTAGCCTTGCTAAGTTCTTTTGCTTTTTGATCTAAGCTTTCATAATCACCTAGTAAAATAGCTTGAGCATAATTTATCACTTCTTTAGCTGCTAACTCTTGAGCTTTTTTTAAAGAGATGATTAAAACCCCATCTTGCTCATCATTGCTTCTTAAAATAGCTTTGATTTTTACTTTGACTATTTTAGATATACTTGGGTTATAAATTTGCAATTCTTGTCCTATTTTAAGCTCTAATTGTTTAGCTAAATCAGCCCCCACAAAGGCACTATCTTCACTAAAATCACTCAAAGAAAAGCTTCCTTTTAAAACCTCCATAAAAGGCTTGGTAAGCTTTAAATTTGCAAAATCAACCCCAACAACTACCGCACTTGAACTTTCAAGATTATAAAAACCATATAAAAATGGGGTTAAAGCTTTTGCTTTCAAGTTTTCTTTGGCTTGATTAAATTCATCCATGCTTAAAAACTCATCATCTTTTGGCGTGATGATAAAATTAGCTCCATAGGCTTTTAATTCTTTGGACAATTTTGTGTCAATATCAAAATAAATATTAAAAAACGAAGCACTTACCATAGCACCCATAAACACAGCTATAAAAATAATACAAACTCTTTTATAAGAAAAAATAAGAGATTTAAAAACCTCTTGCATAAAAAAATTATTTCCCATATAAAACCTCTGAAGTAGAAAGTTTAGAAATTCCTTTGATAGAAAACAAACATCCTAAAAATACTATAAGCACTGCAAAAAATAAACAAATTGGTAGGATAATCCAGGAAATTTCAATGGTATGTTCAAATATACTCAAGGCGATAATCTCTGACATACCTATACCAAAAGCAAAGCCCAAAACAGCCCCAACTAAAGCTACCACAACCCCTTCTAACGCAAAAATCATATAAATTTGCAAAGTGCTAGCACCTAAAGCTTTTAAAAGCCCTATTTCACTTTTTCTTCTAAAAATATCCGCACTCATTAAAGATGATATGGCTATGGAAGCTACGATTAAGCATATAATGCTAACTACTGCCATTAAAGATTGAATTTTAGATACTATCAAACTTTCTGCATCTGAAATAGCACTCACTACTTTTGTGCTTGCACCTTTAAAATCTTCTGCAATTTGATAGGCAATAGAACTTACATAAGCAGTGCAATACCACTGATCATACTCAAGCTGATCAAGACTATCTACATCGCGTCTTGCTTTTTGTGCTAAATCATTTTCAGGTATAGTCAAAGCTGAAACTTCTGCTTTTGAGAATAAACCTTCTTTTTTAGAAAGCTTTTGTGCTAAAAGTAAAGAAGTGATGATTTTATTTGAAAAAGCTTGAGTTAAATCCATAATACCAACAATTTTTACTTTAAAAATTTGATCATTTTGCACAAGGGTGATTTCATCATCTATTTTTAAATCATACTTTTGTGCTAAATCTATTCCTAGCATTATTTCATCTAAACTATCATCTTTTGGGTAATTTCCTTTGATTTGACTATATTTGTATAATTCTTTAATACCTGCATAAAAATCATCATCATCTTGAATCTTTATAGCCTTATCAAAATAAGTTCCCACTAAAGAGATATTTTCATAATTTGCATTTGGAGTTTGAATTTTTACCTGAGTATCTAAAAATGGCGCAAAGGCATTGATATTATTTCTCCAAAAAATTTCTTTTATAGTATGGAGCTTGTTTTCTTCTAAAAAATTTTGATTTTTCAAAGGCTCATAAATTTTATTACCCACTTCTACACTCAAACTTGCACCTTTAGGTAAAACTAAAATGTTTGATCCATAACTTCTTAATTCTTTTGTAATTTCATTACCTATACCCAAAGTAAGATTTAACATAGTAGCCATAAGTAAAGTAGCTAAAAAAATCGTTAGTAAGGCTAGAGATTTTTGGATTTTATTTTGAAAAATAGAGTTTTTTACAATCTTAACTTGCATAGTCATTTCCTAATAAATTATGAATTCTATATTTTGAAGATTTATTCATATCGATGTATTTTAAAGGATCGTTTTTAAACTCTTCATAATTTTTTTCATTAGCAAAAAAATATGTTCTTCCTTTATAAACATAAGATCTTGGTGCTTTTAAGTTAATAAGCTCGGTATGATCAATAGGATCATAAACTTTCTTTTCTACTACTTGAGTGAAAAAATTTACCCCATCTAAAATTTCTGAAAAAGGTATGATAACTTTACCATTTTCAAATTTATATTTCATAGGGATAGGATTACACCCACCTGCCTTACCTACACTTGGTAAGAAAATTCTAACATTACATGAAATACAAATTAACTCTCCACCTTTTTTAACATACCCCATATCTCCACATATACTACAAGCATCAAAAACTGCTACTGGAGAGTCTTTATCTTCTCTTTTGTTAATTAAGAAAAATCTTACCACTTTACCCTCATCGCTAATATAAGCAAAGCGATGTAAGTTATTATCTCTTAATATTGCCACATCAAAAACAAATTCATTATTTTCATTTGGCTCTACATAGGTTGGCTCGTCTATGGTGATTGGTCTTGAAGCATGCAAGTCATAAAAGAGAAAAATACAAAGACTTAAAATCATAGCACTAAAAATACTTGCACTAAAATTAGTTATAGTTGAATTTTTTGCTTGATTTTTTCTAAATTCTATATCAAAATCTTTTTTCTTGCTGTTTTCACTCACTCTTTGCTTTAAAGCTAAAACTATACAAATTCCTAGCAATAAAAACCATATATATGTATAGAATTTAGCATAATATACACTTTTTGCCACATAGCTTAAATATAAACTTTCTGTTTCTATCACACCTTCTCTCATAAGGTGCAATAAAATTTGTGCTAAAGCTTCATTTAGATAAAAAATCACGATAATGAGTAAAAATAAATTTAAAAATTTAAATTTAAATTCCCTTAGCCATCTTGTAAAAAGATAAACCCCAAAACACATCACAAAAGCAAGCAAAATAAGCCCAAAAGAACTAATCGCTAAAGAATCTAAAAAATTAGTGCTTAATATAGGAAAGTCGATAGAAATATGTAAGTATTTTATACCAAAAGCAAAAGATAATAAAAAAAGCAATATTGCTTGAATTTTTTCTTTTAAAAAATTATTTTTTATAAAAGAAAAAATGATAACACTTAAAAACAATAAAACAAATAAAACATCATTAGAAAAATACAACAAATCATAACTTAGTGTTTTAGCGCTAATAAAAAAAGCAAAATAAGAAAAAACAAAACCCACAAAAGCAAGTTTAAACACTAAAGAATTTTTTAGATTATAAAAAAATAAAGCACTTAAAAGTGCGTAAGAAAAAAATACTCCAAAAAAATGTACAAAATAAATCGACATGGGCTCTTCTTTGATAGAATTTATTTATAAAATCAATAATTTTATAAATAAACCCTAGCAAAAAGCTAGGGAAAAAATCACTTAGGTTTTCCTGTGTATTTAAAGTTGTATTTAACTGAAAATGGCTCAAACCATTTACCAACACCCGTTTCTTTATCAACATGGCGTCCAAAACCTTGTTTTTCTGGGCTTTCTATTAAAAATACTAACTCATAGTTTCCTATGCCTGTATCCATTTTTAAATTTGCACCATAGTGAGGGCCATCATCTGCTACCATAGGCATAAGAGTTCCTGTTTTTACTTTACCATTGTCAAGATTAGTTAGTTTATAAGCTATAGTTAAATAAGGAATCCAAAAACCTTCTGGAAAGCCATTTTTATTGCCCTTTAATGCATGAATATCTGCTTCAAGGTGAATATCTGCTAAACTTGCTGCAAGATCAATCCCTCTTGGCTCCATTTCGATTGGCTGTAAATAAACTGCTGCTATTTCCATACCATTTAACTCATAAGGATCGCCAATTGGCACCTCTGCTGCAAAAACTGAACTAGCTAAAATACTAGCTGCTGCACCCAAACTTAATAAAGTTTTTTTCATATTTTTTCCCTTTTATTTGAAATTTGCTTTGTTATAAAAATACCCATAATGAGTAAGATTAAAACCATAAACTGAGGTATGATGCTCTCATAGTAAGGATAAATTCCAAGCCATAAAATTCCTTCAAAATCAAAAGGAAGTAAGCTTGGTGTAATAACCTTGGCTTCTATGAGCTCACCAATGCCTTTGCCTGTAAAGACAAAGACCATATAAAAAATAATGTATGAAGTTATATAGAAAAATTGTTTTACTGGTATTTTTAAAGCACCAGCTTTTAATAAATAATAAAGTATTATAAGTATAATTAATCCACTAGCTAATCCTATAAATATAAAACTATAATCTGTGCTTGTTTTTGCATCAAATAATAAAGCTTGATAAAAAAGAATAGTTTCAGCACCTTCTCTGTATACAGCTAAAAACACACTAAACCATAAAGTTTTTGCTGAATTATTTGAGATAGCTTCAACTGCTTGAGTTTTTACATAATTTGCCCATTTTTTATTTTGCGCATTTGATAAAAGCCAAAAACCGACATAAAATAGTAATGCAACAGCCACAAGCATAGTAATGCCCTCTAAAAATTCTCTACTTTGCCCTGCTTGTTCTTTAAAAATCCATGAAATAAAAAATGCAGTTACAAAACTTAAAAATACTCCACTCCAAAGTGCTGAATATACTATACTTAAACGCTTTTTATTGCCACTTTGAACTAAATATGAAACTATGGCTACAACAATGATTAAAGCCTCTAAACCTTCTCTTAAGATAATACCCAAAGCCCATATAAATAAAGACATAGGTGAAGATTCTTGAATTTTATCCAAAGAATTTTCAATTAATGCACCAAGCTCATCAAAATTCTGTTTTAATTCTTCTTTAGAAGCACTTGCTTTAATAAGTGCAACACCTTTTGAAAAATAACTTTCTATTTTTAATTTTAAAGCACTATCAATAGCACCAATTTTACTTTCCATACCACTTGCTTCAAAAATATCCAAATAAACATTTTGTAAAGCATCTATGCTATTTAAATTAAAACCATCATAATTTTGTAAAATATTATTAAGTGCAATTTTTATATCATCATATACTTTAGTATAGTTTTTAGTACTCATAACACTTTCATCAAAGCCTTTAACCTGAAGTAAAGCTAATTCTTCTTTGGGTAAAGCTAGGAATGCTTCATATAATAAATCTGATATGTCTGAAATTTCATCTCTTATAGCTTTTTCATCCAAAGTGTTATTGTTGATTTTTCTTATTATAGTTCTAAGTTTTGTTTGAATTTTTTTATCCATACCCGCTTTTGTGTATCTTGCTACTAAAACTTCTACCTTTGAATTTCTATAATCTTCGAATAATGCTGATTGGATTAAATCTTTAGCTTTTTGGTAATCTTTATTTACAAAAGCCAATGCTGCTTGATCAAGTTTTGAAATCATTGAATCCATTAAAAATTGCAATCTTGCATCCATAGCTGAAGCTTCTTGTAAGGCTAATAATGTTTCATCTTTTTGGATATTTTGCTCTTGAGTAGTTGAATTTTGAGTCAAATTTGATGATGCTTGTCCTTTAATATCCTCTCCAAGTAAAGATGCAAACATAGCTTCAGCTTGCGCTTGACGCTCTTTTTCTGCTTTTAAAGATGAGCTTTCAGCTGCTTTTTTATCATAATTTATATCACTAGCTTCGGCTTTTAATTGAAATCCTTTTTCTAATATAGGAACGACCTCATCTAAATCAAAATACAAGCTACTAATTAAAGCTTCTATCTTAGAAATATCTTCTTTATCTTTATACATTTTTCTTAAATTAATAAATTTACGCTCCATCACAATGACTTTTCTACCGACATTGCGACCAATAGAGCCTTCCATGGTTTCAAAATGCTGAAAATATGCATCTTCAGCTTTTTTCTTAGCTTCTAAATTTTTATTATCTTTATATAACACCATACTTTCATTCAAAATTTGCTTAATATTTTGACTTTCTTTTTGATAATCAATATCTCTAGCAAGTGTTAAAGAACAAAATAAAAAAATCATTAATAAACTTATTTTTTTAAACACTATTTTACTCCGAAATGATATTCATTTTTAAAATCATAGTCACAAGTATAGTACTAGCTTTCTTAAATTTAGATAAACATTATCATTATTTATTTCATAATAAATCATACAAAAATACTACAAAATGCTACTTTTATCTACAAAATAAGATAAAAAATTATTATTTTTAGCTTTTATATTTATTTTTTATTTATTTTAACAATAAAAATAAGTTTTTCTTTGCTAATATGTATCGTTTTTTAAAATTACAAGGAGTTTTTTATGCTAGTTATTACTCATGAAAAACCAAGCAAGCTCAAAAAAATGTTAAAAAATTTAGGTTTTTGGGTGATTATAGGAATTATAGCTGGCATTTGCCTTGGCTTATTAGATAAGGAATTTGCATTAGCTAGTAAAATCGGTGTAGATTATTTTATACAAGCTTTAAAAATTCTCATAGGTCCTATTATATTTTTAACTATTGTTTTAGGTGTTATTAGTCTTGAAAGCTTAAAACAAGTTGGAAGCATAGGAGCTAAAGCTTTGCTTTATTTTGAAATAGTAAGCACTTTTGCTTTAGCTATTGGCATTTTTATGGCAAACATTATGGGACCTGGTAAAGGAATGAACCTTGATCCAAGCACTCTAGATCAAGAAAGTGTGGCTCAATTTGTTAATAAAAATATAGAAATAAGTGCGCAAAATGAAATTTTGCATATTTTAAAAGACGCTATACCTACTGATATCATAGCTGCTTTTAGCGAGGGAAAAACTTTGCAAATCTTAGTTATAGCTCTAGCTTGTGCTTTTATTATTTCACTTATGAGAATTGATGAGAGAAAAGCTATACAAAAAACCTTAGAAATTATGCAAAGTTTTGTTTTTAAAATCTTAGAAATCATTATGTATTTTTCTCCCATCGCTGCTTTTTCTGCAATGGCTTTTTTAGTGGCAAAATATGGACTTGATTCTTTATTAAATTTGGGTTATTTACTTATTGTTATGTTGCTTGCTTCTTTGCTTTTTATCTTTGGAGTTTTAGGGCTTATTTGTTTTATTGCTAAAGTCAATATTTTTAAATTTATGCGTTTTATCTCAAGAGAAGTTTTAATAGTTTTTGCCACGAGTTCTAGCGAATCAGCATTAGCTCCGCTTATGAGAAAACTTGAAAAAGCAGGAATTTCAAAAGCCACTGTGGGCTTGGTATTACCAACTGGATATAGTTTTAATCTTGATTGTACTAATATTTATTTAGCTATGAGTTTAATTTTCCTTGCTCAAGCTTTTAATGTAGAACTTTCTTTAACTCATGAAATTAGCATTTTAATAGTGCTTATGATAGCCTCAAAAGGTGCTGTTGGTGTGACTGGATCAGGTTTTATTATACTAGGAAGTACACTTGCGGCTTTATCTAATATGCACATTGCAGAAGCTAACAATGGCTTAGGAGCAAGTTTGGGCGAGGTTTTACCTGTGGCTGCCATTTCTATACTTTTGGGCGTGGATAAATTTATGTCTGAAATTCGTGCTGTGGGAAATTTATGTGGTAATAGCGTAGCAGCTTTAATCGTAGCTATTTGGGATAAACAAATAGACTGGGAAAAATTCCGCTACGCTCTTAATAATCCTAAAGAATTTACTAATGCGGGTTTTGATTAAAAAACCTCTTTTTGAATTTTTTCTACATATTTTTCTCTTAGTTTTTGGGTATAAAAGCCCACCTTACCATCATTAATTACCTTACTATCTGCTTTTATAACACCTAAAATCAAAAAAGTAGCCGCAGAAATAAACACCTCATCAGCCTCATACACTTCTTTCATACTAAAAGCTCTTTGATCTACTTTAAGATCAAGTTCTTTTGCAAATTTTAAGATATTTTTACGGCGAATTCCTGGTAAGATTTCATTAGAAAATGGCTTAGTGATTAAAGTTTTATCTTTTATAATAAAAGCTGAACTACTAGAAGCTTCCGTTACTAAAGCATTTTCTACCATAAAAGCTTCAAAAACCTTAGCTTTAACAGCTTCTTCTTTTGCAAGACATTGAGCTAATAAAGAAATTGATTTTATATCCCTTCTTTTCCACCTTAAATCAGCTGTTGAAATAACACTCACCCCATTTTTAGCAAACTCATGCTCAATCACCTTGCATTCAAAAGCAAAGGCCATAATAGTAGGTTTTAACCCCTTTAAAAGAGCAAAATTTCTACTAGCAACCCCTCTAGTAATTTGCATATAAAGCCCGCCTTCTTTGAGAGAATTTTTAATGATTAATTGTTTTAAAATATTTTCAAATTCTTCTTTTGTATAAGGAATTTGTAGATCAATTTGGGCTAAACTACGCTCAAAACGCTCCCAAAATTCTTCTTTATCAGCTATTTTTGCATTTACCACAGGAACTACTTCATAAATTCCATCTCCAAAGATAAAACCTCTATCAAAAATACTCACTTTAGCTTCGCTAGCTTTTATAAATTCATCATTTAAAAATACTATTTCCATCTCTTGCATAAACTCTCCTTTTAATCAAATAAATTAATAATATCTTTTGGTAAATCAAGCTGATTAGAATAATAAAAATACTTAGCTAAAACTAAAATTCCTATATAAAATTCTATCTTTTCATCTAAAAATTGCTCTATATAAGCATGAGCATTTTGTATGATTTCTTTTGCTCTATGTGGATTAGCTAAATAATAATCAAGCAAAGCTTCTACATTTTCATAATCATCATCAATCAAAGCAAAATGCTCATTTGGAACTAACTTTCCTTCCATAAACCAAGTTTCATAACGCATTTTTGGGGCTAAAACTAAAGAATTTGTTTTCATCGCCCACTTTAAGTTGCTTGCTACATCATTACCTTCCAATGAAAGTAAAAATTTAAACTGGGTTTGATAGGCTCTGCTAATTTTAAAATTTAAATTTTTAATCCATTTTTCGGCTTGAATTTTTCTACCGCCAACATGAGCAATATCGCAACGAGGATTATCAAAATATTTTTCAAAAAATTTAATACGATGAGGTTGATAAATTGCACCTCTAAAAAAGAGTAAGTCTTTTTTATCTTCAAATTGGTTCTTATCTTGTATAAAATCAAAATGTCTGTTTTTGTCTAATTTTAAAATGATATTATTAAAGCCATTTTCAACTGGTCTTGATTTAGCTATGCTTGGATATTTAAGATTATAACTAATATCTCCAAAACCTTCAATCCATAAAAAATCATCATTAAAATATTTACTAATTGCATAAGCATCATAAGCATAGGAAGTTTTTTTAAAGGGAAATTTTCCTATTTTTTCATAATTTTGAAAATTTTTTATATCAAAAAAATCATTTTGCAAATTGTAATAATTTAAGCGAGTGATAATATTATCTATATTTTTTGATTTTAAAAGCTCTTTGAAAATATTTTGTAATTGATTTTGATAAATTTTTCTAGGTATAAAACTTTTAGCTATGCCTTTTACATTCATCATAAATCTAGAATCTGCCATCTTTTTCTTTCTTTATATGCAAAAATAATGTAAATTTTAACACAAGATTTCATTTACAAGACTTAAAATTTATCTTATTTAAAAACAAAAATGCTAAAATCACAAAAATCACATACTTACTAGGTAAAACAATGAAAATACAAGAATTTATTTTAAACTTTATTTTTAAAGTTTCAAATCAACCTGTTAATTTAAAAGATTTATTAGAAGCAAATGCCTTGTTAAATGAAGGTATGATGATAGATCCTGCGAAATTAAATTTTAAATTTAAGGTATTTAATTCTTATCTTATATATACCCTTTTTTGTATAGCCATTTTAGTTCCTATGCTTATCATCAGCCATTATTTTTTAACAATTATTGATTTTCATATTAGCATCTTGAGTGCTATTTTTGTTACCGCTTGTGTTTTTGTTGGCTATGATATTTTTAAAATTTATACTAGAAAAGTAATAAGCAAAAGATTATTGAAAAAAGCCTGGACTTTACATTTTCCATATTTTGCTTATGAAAAATATTCAAAAATAGCAGAAAATATTTATAATCAAGCCATTAAAGAAGAAATTCCAAAAAATCAACTTGAACAATATGTTTTAGAAAAAATCATTCAAACACAAGATTAATCTAAAAAGTCTAAAACTTGATTTTGAAAATACAATGCTTCAAGCTGTCTTTGAAGCTCTTTGTTTTCTTCATCTAAAACTAATTCTTGCGATCTTAAATCCGCTATTTCTCTACTTACATAATAAATTTGATTTCTAATATAAATTTGTGGGAAAAATATCAATAAAGCAAATGCTATCATCAAACCTGCATATAATAAATTTTTAGGGGTTAAATTTTTATTTTCCTCACTTACTATGCTATCTAAAAGTTCGTATTTATCTTCTTGATTATATTCTTGGTTTTCTTCAAGCCTTACCTTTTCTTCTAAAATTTTTTGCTCTTGCTTAGCTAATTTTTCTTTTTCTTTTAATTCTTCTTGAACTTTTTTTATTTTTTCTTGTTCGATTTTTTTTTGCTCTTTTAATTCTTGTTTGAGTTTGACTTTTTCTTTTCTTTTTTCTTTTAAATCTTGAAATTTTGAAGTAACAAAGACATTACTTTGAGTAAGAATTTTAGATATTTGAATAGAATCTTTTTTTTCTTGTTGTATTTTTTCTACTTTTTTTACTTCCTGCAAAGTTTTAACATTTTTAGATGGCTTAAGATTTTTATCATTTTTTTTATCAAATTTTTCTTTTTGCTTTTTGAAAAAATTGAGTTGTAATTTAAAAGGCTTTTTTTCTTCTAATTTAACATTTATCAAATCTTCTTTTAAATAAATAGCGGATTGTTTTTTAGGTTTTTCTTTATATTCTTCATCAAAGTCTGTAAATTTAGGTCTTTTTTTACGCTGTATTCTATTTTTTAATATGCGATCGCTTTCATTGAAATTGTGCTCATACTCTTCATAAGGTCTACCTTCTTTAATAGCCCTAGAATATTTCAACATTTTTTCGCGTATATTTTGTTTTTCTTTTAAAAAATCATCTTCAATCATTATTTACCTAAAATAAAAAATTCTCATTTTTGCACAACTTGATCTACTATTATAGCTTATTTCTTCTTTGGAGGCACTTATAGCTTTTTTACTTAAAATTTTACCAAGACTATGTCCTTTACCGCATTCGCATTTTATAGCTCTTTCATCACAAATGCAGTCTTTTTCCCATCTTTTAAAAGTATTTTTTACTATTCTATCCTCTAAAGAATGAAAGCTAATAATAGCTAATTTACAATCTTTTAATTTTGCTTTTTCTATATTTTCAAGTAAGGATTTTAACTCACCAAGTTCATTATTTACTTCTATACGCAAAGCTTGAAATACGAGCAAGGCTAAAGATACATTGCGTCCTTTTAACTTAGCATTTCCTATAATTTGACTTAATTCTTTTGCACTTGTAATCTCTTTTTGACTTCTTGCATTGATAATTTTTTGAGCAAGCATTGAAGCAACTGGCGCCAGATCTCCATAGTCTTTAAAAATTCGTTCTAAAGCTTCCTTGTTGTAAGAATTTACCACTTCTTTAGCACTTAAAGGATTATTTTGATCCATTCTCATATCTAAAAAATCAGAATTTAGTGAAAAACCCCTATCATTTTTATCAAGCTGCAAAGAAGATACACCAATATCAGCTAAAATTCCTCTTATGTTTTGCGTTGAAATTTGAGTTAAAATATCTTTAAAACCTATATGATTAAAACTTATTCTATCTTGAAAATTTTTTAAAAACTCTTTGGAAAAACTTAAAGCCTCTAAATCTTTATCGCAAGCAATTAATCTTAATTTTTCATGAGCTTGCAATAATGCTTTAGAATGCCCTCCATAACCCAAAGTACAATCTAAAAAATCTCCGCTATCAAAATCATCAAAAGTATTTAAAACTTCTTGTAATAAAACAGGAATATGTGGACTTTGCAAAATATACCTTTTAATATTTTTTAGTATAATACCTTAGCTAAGTTTAAAACAAGGTTTTTAATGAATAAAGAAAATATTATTTCCCAAATTCAAATTCTATCCTCATCAATGTTTAAAAAAAATTTTTTTGGAATTTGCCATGGTTCTGTTTCAGCAAAACTTTCCCAAGGCTCATTTATTATCAACAAAAGCAATGCTTTTTTGAATCAATTAGATGAAAAAAATTTAAGTATCTTAAAATTTGCAAAAGATTATAGCTGGGATGAAGCAAGCAGCGATAGTGAAATACATAAAAGCATATATGAAAATATACCTGAAGCTAAATTCGTATGTTTTGCTTATCCAGCTTATACCTTATCCATGAGTTTAAATCATGATTTCATAACACCTCAAGATTATTTTGGAGAAATTTTTTTAGAAGAAATTCGAGTTTACAATCCTAAAAGTTATGAGGATTGGGATGATAGATCGCAAACTGAAATTTATCGTTATATGTTAGAACAAAAACAAAATTTTGTCGTTGTGAAAGGATATGGAATATTTGCTTATGGAAGAACAAGCTATGAACTTGGAAAAATAATAGATTTAATCGAGAATTCTTGTAAAATTATCCATTTAGCAGAGACAAATTTATCATAAAATCATAAAATTAATTTTTTATTAATCACAAATTACCTATAATTTATGGTTTAATTTAATTAATTATGGATTGGGGTAAAAATGCTCACTTGGATGCAGCATCATAAAAAATATTTAGTTATTACTATTTGGATTAGTGTTATTGCTTTTGTTGGAGCAGGTTTTGTTGGCTGGGGAAGTTATGATTTTAACACCGATAGATCAAATTCTGTTGCAAAAGTAGGCGATGAAAAAATAAGCTATGATGAATTTAATCTAAAATATTCTCAATTATTTAACTACTACTCACAATTAAACAATGGCAATTATACACAAGAACAAGCACAAAAAGATGGCTTAGATACTCAAGCTATCAATGAACTTATACAAGAAAAACTTCTGCTTTCTTATGCTAAAACTTTAGGTTTAAATGTAAGCGAAGAAGAAATTGCTTATGATTTAGCGCATCAAAAAATCTTTCATAATGCTTCAGGTGTTTTTGATAAAGATTTATATTATAATTTACTTGCAAGAAACAACTATACACCAAAAGCTTATGAAAAAATTATCCATGATGAATTATTGCTTAAAAAAATCAATGCTATTTTAAATTTACAAATCAAACAAAATGAGCTTGATATGTTTAGTGCAAGTTTTTTAATGCAAGATAATTTAAAAATTCAAATAATAAAACTTGATAATAAAAATATTCCTATTGATGAAAAAGAACTAAAACAAACTTGGGAAAAAAACAAAAACCTATATAAAACACAAAAAAGCTATGAGCTTACAACTTATTTTTTAGATCCTAATACAATCACAGTTGTTGATAAAGAAATTCAAGCTTACTATGAAGAAAATAAAAATGGCTATAAAGATTTTGCAGGAAAAATTCTAAGCTTAGAACAAAGCAAAGATAAAGTTATAAAAGATTTAAAACTTTCCAAGCTTAAACTTAAAGCTAATGAAAGCTATGTTGCTTTGAGAAAAAACAAGCTTAGTTTTGACAAAAACATCACAATAAGCGATGCTGATATTTATTACCCTTTAGAAAACATACAAAAAGCTAAAGAAAATGATTTTATTAAGCCTTTTAAATTTGAAAATGGCTATATGATTGCAAAACTTATAAAAATAAATCCTATACAGACTATGACTTTTGAGCAAGCCAAAAATGAAGTGAGCAAACTTTACATCAGAGAAAAAACTAAAACTTTATTAGAAGAAAAAGCAAAGCTTGCCCTAAATAATTTCCAAGGCATAGATATAGGAACTTATAGTCGCGACTCAAGTAAAGGGGCAAAAGTAGGTGAAATGATAAATGATGCTGAATTTAGTGAGTTTTTAATGCATGTATTTGACTCAAATAAAGCTAAATCTTATGTTTTATTTGATGATAAAGCAATAGTTTATGAAATTACAAAGCAAACTCTAGAAAACAAAGATAAAGAAGAAATTTATAAATTTATCATAGAACAAAGTGCCAAACAAACTAAACAAGCTTTACTTAAGGAAGAATTATTAAAAAAACTTATAGAATTATATCCAATCCAACGCTATTATAAAGGAAATACAAATTGAATATTTTAGGAATTGATTTAGGCTCAATACAAACTTGTGCTATTTTGGCACAAAAAAGTGAAGAAGGACTTAAAATCATTGGTTTTGGAAAATCAAAATCAAATGGTATAAAAAAAGGAGCAATTACCAATATAGAGCTTGCTTCAAAATCTATAGAAGAGGCAGTAGCCGATGCACAAATGATGTCAGGTGTGCATTATGATAAAGTAATTGTATCTATTTCAGGTGCTTATGCAAAAAGTGTAGACAGTATAGGTGTAGTTAATATACCAAATCATGAAATAGGTATTAAAGAAATTCACAGAGCAGTAAGCACAGCAAAACATACCGCAAATATACCTAGTGGATATGAAATCATTCATGTATTGCCTTATAATTTTAAAGTAAATGATCTTGAGCATGTAGAAGATCCTTTGGGAATGAGTGGAAATCGTCTTGAAGTTTCTACACATATTGTAATCTCGCAAGAAGTGCATATTAAAAATCTAAAAAAAGCAGTTGAGCTTGCTGATCTTAGAGTAGATAATATCGTTCTTTCAGGATATGCTTCTTCTATCGCATGCTTTGATGATAGTGAAAAAGAACTAGGTGCTATTTTAATCGATATGGGTGGAGCGGTTTGCGATATGGTCATTCATGCGGGTAATTCTATACGATATAATGAATGCTTACAAATTGGTTCAGTAAATATCACTAATGATTTATCCATAGCTTTGCATACCCCACCAAAAGAAGCAGAAAAACTAAAATTAAATTATGCATCTTTAGCACAAAATGAAAACTCAATTATACAAATTCCATATATGGGTGATGAAAAAAGAAAAAATGAAGTTTCAGTAGAAGTTATATCTAATGTTATTTATGCAAGAATTGAAGAAACTATTATTATTTTAGCTAAAATGCTAAGTGATAATGCTTGTGCAAATCAAGCAGGAGCAGGCATAGTATTAACAGGTGGAATGACAAAATTTGCAGGACTTGACAAACTTGCTTCAGCTTATTTTGATAATAAAGCTGTTAGAATAGCGACCGCAAAAAAAGATACTATGGATGGCTTTAAAGAAATTTTTGAAGATGCAGAAAATAGCTGCGCTATAGGTCTTTGTTTATATGGTGGTGGACATTTTACTCCTTATGAATTAGATTCTAATGAAAAACTAAGATACAAAGGAGAGCCTGAATTTATCAACAAACAGATAAAACAAAATCTCACCATAGAAGAACATGAAGAAGAAAATAAAAATTTTGAAGAAATTTTTCAAGAACAGAGAGATTTTGAAGATGAAAAAACAGAATTAACAAAAGTTGAAACCAAAAAAGATAAAAAATCAAGTTTTATGCATAATTTTTGGAATAAATTAATAAACCAGTTCTAATAGGAGATACAATGAGCGAATATCTAGTAGAAGAAATGCAACACGCAAAAGGTGCAAAAATAAAAGTCATAGGCTGCGGTGGCGGTGGCGGTAATATGATAGATCATATGGTAAATATGGGTTTACATGATCTTGATCTTATCTCAGCAAATACTGATGCACAAGCTATAGCAAAATCTTTAGCAAAAACTAGAATTCAACTAGGTGAGAAAAAAACTAAAGGTTTAGGTGCTGGCATGCAACCAGAAATTGGAGCAGAAAGTGCAAGAGAAAGCTTTGAAGAAGTAAAAGCAGCTTTAAGTCAAAGTGATATAGTATTCATTTCAGCAGGACTTGGTGGTGGAACTGGTACAGGTGCAGCTCCTGTTGTAGCACAAGCTGCTAAAGAAGTAGGCGCATTAACTGTTTCAGTTGTAACTATGCCTTTTGCTTTTGAAGGAAAACAAAGAAAAAAATTAGCTGAAGCTGGCTTGGCTGAATTAAAAAAAGAAAGTGATTCTATCATTGTAATCCAAAATGAAAAACTTCTTAGCATACTTCCAAAAAAAGCAGGTATAAAAGAAGCATTCAAACTAGTTGATGATATCTTAGCTAGAGCTGTTAGAGGTATGGTGTCTATTCTTTTAGAAGATGGCGATATCAATGTTGACTTTGCAGATGTTAGAACTGTTATGAGCCATAGAGGTTTAGCTTTAATGGGTGTGGGTCATGGAGAAGGTGAAAATGCTATCATGGACGCATTATCAAGTGCTATAGAATCTCCATTATTAGATGGTATGACCATGAAAGGCGTTAAGGGCGTGATTATCCATTATAAAATTGGACCTGAATGCTCATTGATAGAAATTTCACAAGCTACTCAAAGCATTAGCGATATAGCAGATGAAAATGCAAAAGTAATCTTTGGTGCAACTACTGATGAAAGCATGGGCGATCGTGTTGAAGTAACTATCATTGCTACAGGTTTTGAAGATAAAGCTGAAATAGAAAGTGCTAAAGAACAAGAAGAAAGTAAAAAAAATAGCTATATGAATTTGCGCAAAGCTAGCGGTGGATTTGATGAGGAAGTGATTTCTCAACTTGATGTTCCTGCTTTCTTGCGTCGTCAAATGGATTAATTTGTAAGTAAAAATCCTTATATGAATTCTTCATTATTATGTGATTTTTACGAACTAAGTATGGCTTATGCTTATTTTAAACAAAATATGCATAAGCAGATTGTTTATTTTGAAGTTTTTTTTAGAAAAGCTCCTGATAGTGCTTCTTATGCTATTTTTTGTGGATTAGAACAAATCATAAATCATATTAATCATTTTTCTTTCTCTAAAGATGACATAGATTTTTTGAAAAATACTAAAAAATTTGATGATGATTTTGTAAACTACCTTTCAACTTTAAAATTTAGTGGAGATATACTAAGTGTTAAAGAAGGTGAATGTATTTTTGCTAATACACCTTTAATGATCATCAAAGCACCTATAATAGAAGCTTTATTATTAGAAACTTTCATACTTTTAACCCTAAATCATCAATGTCTAATTGCCACTAAAGCTAGCAGAATTGCTCAAATTGCAAAAGAAAAATTACTCTTAGAATTTGGCTCTCGCAGAGCCCATGGAGAAAGCGCAGCTTTAAATGGTGCTAGAGCTGCTTTTATAGGTGGTTTTCATGCAAGTGCTTGTACTTTAGCTGGGAAAAAATTTAATATTCCTATTAGTGGAACCATGTCTCATGCTTGGGTACAAATGTTTGATGATGAGCCAAGTGCTTTTAGAGCATATTGTCAAATTTATAAAGATAATATAAGTCTTTTGATTGATACATATGATTATAAAAAAGGTATTGAAAATGCTATTTTAGTTTTTAATGAGTTAAATGCGCAAGATTCTATGCAAAATTATTCCATCCGTATTGATTCAGGAGATTTGCTGAAAATCTCTAAATATATTAGAAAAAAACTAGATCTTGTTAGCTTAACAAAATGCAAAATCATAGCTAGTAATGCCTTAGATGAGTTCATCATAGAAAAATTACTAAAAAACGAAGCTCCAATCGATGCTTTTGGTATTGGAGAAAAGCTTATTACTTCAGCAAGCTCGCCTATTTTTGGAGCTGTTTATAAGCTTGTTGCATTAGAAAAAAACAATCAAATCATCCCTAAAATAAAAATCAGCGCAAGCTCAAGCAAAACAACCTTGCCACATTTTAAAAAACTCATAAGGTATTATAAAAATAATAAAGCAAGTTTTGATATTTTATATACACATGATGAGAGTATCAAAAATTATCAAGGTTATACATATAAAAATTTACATGAGCTTATTTTTAAAGATGGAAAATTAATCTATGGGCTTCCTAACTTGAAAAATATTCAAGAGTATCATAAAAAAAGTGTTGATAGTTTGGATTTTAAACTAAAAAAACTTCAAAATCCAAGTATTTATAAAGTAAAAATTTCTAAAAAATTACAAAATATGCAAAAAACTTACTTAGAAAAAAATTAATCTTTTTCTCTAAGTTTTACTTCATCTTCTACTTCAAGTAAAAATCTATCAACAAGCTCATCTTCTTTTAATTTTGCTACCACTTCACCATGTCTTATAACTAAACCTTGATTTTTTCCAAAAGCAATAGCCACATCAGCGCCCTTAGCCTCACCCAAGGCATTTACAACACAACCCATAACACTTATATTTAATGGTTCTTTTATATGTTTAGTTTTTTCTTCTACTATCTTAATCGCTTTAATCAAATCGCTTTGAATTCTTCCACAAGTTGGGCATGAGATGATATTTACTCCACTCTTTTGCACTCCACTATCTTGCAAAATAGCCCTTGCTACCTTAATCTCTTCTTCAAGTTCCCCTGTCATAGAAACTCTCATTGTATCGCCTATACCTTTTAAAAGCAAATTTCCTAAAGCAATCGAACTTTTAACCGTACTATGAAATTTAGTTCCTGCTTCAGTAACCCCTAAATGAAACGGATAATCACAAAGTGGTCTTAGAGCTTCATAAGCTTTTATGGTATTTTGCACATCTGAAGTTTTCATAGAAATTTTAATGTCAAAAAAGTCTAAATCTTCTAGTAATTTTATATTATATAAAGCGCTCTCAAGCATAGCCTCTATATTATAACCATATTTATCGCTAAATTGCTTTTCTATAGAGCCATGATTTATCCCTATTCTAATAGGAATTTTTCTTTGTTTACAAGCTTGCACCACTTCTTTTATATTTTCTTTTGAGCCTATATTTCCCGGATTAATTCTCACCCCATCGATAAATTCAGCACAAAAAACTGCTAGCTTATGATTAAAATGTATATCCACTATTAAAGGCAAGGGACTTTTTGCTTTGATTTCTTTTAAAGCTCTTGCATCTGCCATGTCCAAACAAGCTAAACGCACTATATTTGCACCGGCAAAATAAAGCCTATTAAGTTGCTCTAAACAACCTTCAATATCTCTTGTTTTAGTAAAAAGCATGGATTGCACAGAAATAGGTGCATCACCACCTATTAAAATATCGCCTACTTTTATTTGTCTTGTTTTATATCTTGTCATTAAAATCACTCTAAAAATATTTTTATATAATTTTAATAATTTAATCTAAAAATATCAAGGATTTAATATGGAAAATTTACTTAATTTTTTATCAGCTCATTTAGATAGCAAAAAAGCAAATTTTTTATTAAATTCACTCAAAACCAATCAAGATTATTTTTTTCAAAAATTTATACTAGATAATATAAATCATATTACAGCTTGGCTTAATAGTGACGATTTTAAACAATATGAAAATAAGACTTATCCACCATTAGTAAATCCAAAAAATATCGATATAGAACCTAGTGATTATTGCGCAAAACTTGCTTGGAAACTAAACATACCTCTAGAAAATGCTAAATTTATCTATATTTCCCCTCATGGTGTTGGCGCTGCTGCTTTTTTAACACTACTCAATGAAGCATGCAATGTTTATTGCTCTGCTTCTTGGGTATCTCCAAACAACGGATATTACAGATATAATTTAAATTTTAAATCACTTCTTCAATACTCTCAAACAGCTATTAATATATCCGAGACAAATATTTTAGATTTGGATAAATATTTAAATTTAATTAGTTATGATATACCTATACTAATTCAAACACGAGATCCCATATCCTTATTAAAACATTCATATGGAAGAGATTGGAGTAAAGTTCAAAGAAACTATAATCAGAATTTTAACTTAAATTTTAACTACCAAGAATATATTAATTTTTTAAAACCAAACAAAACTTACATGAAAGATGATTTTGAAAATTTACTAGAAAATACTTTTATAATGCATACTCTACTTAATAAAATTAACACAAACAATATTACTTATATAGATATGTGCGATTTAAACGAAAAGAAAGCTTATAATACTTTTATTAACTTGGCAGATAAATTTGATTTTACCCCCCCCCATAATGATGAAAATCTTTTTAAAAGAAAAGAATTTAGAGGTTATATAAGATATTTACTTCCTTTAATTTTTCAAGTAGATTATGAAATAAAATTAATTATTAATAGATATCATATAAGCAACGAACAAATAAATATTTTTTCCTACATTAGCAATAATGATCTTAAAAATAACATTGGCATTTATATCGATAAAAATAAAATATCTAAATTTTTAAATCATAAAAATTATGCAAGAATCAAACAATATTTATCCAATTTTTTAGATGCAATCAAAGAAATTGTTGACTACACAGAAACAAATCTTATGAAAGAAGATGAAGTATTAGACTATCTCAAGAAAAACAAAACAGCAAGGCTAAAACTCAAAGATATATTAGATAAAGAACTAATACATATTAAAAATTTCCGCCCTGATATTGTGAAATCATGGAAATATTACCAAGAATTTGAAAAATTCTTTAACTAAAATCAACCGGATCTATATCGCAAGTAATATTTTTAAAATTTAAAGCAAAGTGCTCAAATTTTACAAGTTCTTGATGAGTATTAGCACGCAATAATACATAAAAACGCCATTTTTTATTTAGCATTTCAATGCCACAAGCACCATGACCTACTAATTGCACTTGTTTTAATTCTTGAACTTTATTAGCTATAAATTCACATAAATTTAAAGCTTTGTTTTTATCCTCATCTTCAATAATTAACCTTAAAAGTCTTTTAAATGGAGGGTAAAGCTCACTTCTAGAATTTAATTCATCTTTTAAAAAACTATCATAATCTTGTATATATTTTTCAAAAAAAGATCTATTCTTAGTTTGTAAAAGCACCCTACCCTCACCCTTACGACCTGCACGACCTGCTACTTGCATAGCAAGAGCCAAAGTCTCTTCTAAAGCTTTAAAATTAGGTCTAAATAAATACTCATCAAGCCCCAAAATCACACTCAAATCCACATTATGATAATCATGTCCTTTAGCAAGCATAGAAGTGCCTACTAAAATATCAATTTTTTCTTGGTTAAAATCTTTTAAAATCATATCAAGCTTTTTTACACTGCTAATCTCATCACTATCAAATCTTTTTATGATAGGATTAAACTCAGCTAATTCTCTTTCTAAAAGCTCGCAAAGCTCTGCTGTGCCCATTTTTTTAGCTTCAAGCATAACTCCATTGCAAGTTGGGCAGGTTTGATCGATTTCTTTAGTAAAATTGCAATAATGACATTTTAATGCATTTTTATTTTTGTGCAAACTCAAAGCAATAGAACAAAAAGGGCATTTAATGGTATTAGCACATTCTTTACATAAAATTTGTCTAAAATTTGCCCTTGTAGGTAAAAATACCACAGCTTGCTTTTTATTTCTTAAGCTAATTTTTAATTCTAAAAGTAATTTTGACGAGACGCTAAGCTCGCTCTCATCATATAAAAACTGCTTTTTGCTTTCAAAAAAGGTTCCTTTAAGTCTAAAACAAGGATGTTTATAATAACTTACAACACTTGGAGTAGCCGAACCTAAAAGAACTTTTATATGCATTTTTTTTGCTACAAATAAAGCCAAATCTCTTGCATTGATTTTTGGATTATTAGAAGCTTTATAAGAATTATCATGCTCTTCATCAATAATAATCAAACCCAAATTCTTAAAAGGTAAAAACAAAGCCGATCTAGCTCCCACCACCAAAAGAGCTTTTGAATTTGTTAAATCTTGCAAGTATTCTTGCTTTTTTTTCTTAGTAATTTTAGAATGCCACAAGAAAAAATGCTCACCAAAATACACTTTTAATCTTTTTTGCATTTGCGGAGTTAGAGCGATTTCTGGCATTAAAAGCAAAACTTGCTTTCCTTGCTCTAGATATTCTTTTATCAAGCTAATATAAATTTCAGTTTTACCACTTCCTGTATCGCCAAATAATAAACTAGTTTGTTTAGTTTTTATAAATTCCAAAGCCTCTTGCTGGTTTTTACTTAAACTAGGTGCTTTTTCTATATGAATTTTTTCATTTTTATACTCTTTAATGCTTTCAAACATACCCAAAACAAAAGCTATTTTACTAGCATAATAATAAGCAATAAATTGAGCAAGTTCGTATTGGTATTGCGTTAGTTTAAAACCTATTTTTTCTTTTATAGCTTGGGTTTTAAAATCAGGCTTTGAACATTTTTGTAAAATTATAGCTTTGAGATTTTTTTTCCTTGCAAGATCAACTATCACTTCATCTAAAATTTCAATTTCTTCTTCACTTTCATAAATTAAGGTATCTAAATAATATCCTTTTATAGCAAGTTGATAAAAATTCAAAACCCATAATCCTTACAATTTAAACTCACACATTCTAAAAAAACTTTTTCACTATTATAAGAAAAATCTATGTAATTTTTAGCATTTATAAAAAATCTATATTGAGTACTTGCTATTTTCATCCATGATTTTTTACTTGAAACAATTGGCTTATCTAATACACTATATGTACAATGATTTGTTTTTTTGTAATTTTGCAAACTATCACAAAAAAATAATTTTTGATTTTCACTATTTATCAAAGCTTCATCTAAAATGGCTGGAAAATCCTTACTTTCTTTAAATAAAAACTGATTTTTGAGTAAGGCCAAAGAAGCATTGATGAGCTCTACCTCACTTTTTGCTTGGATAAGTTTAGCATCATTTTTTCCAAAAGAAAAATACGGATAAGCAATTGTGCTAAGAATAGCAATAATCATCATACAAAAAATAAGCTCTACTAAAGTAAAAGCTTTTTTTACTTGCATTTATTGTATTTCTTCATCGATAGTGTTTATAAGTTTGTTGAGTTCTTTTTTTAAGATATAGTTTTCGTAGCTAAGTTTTACAAAAGCATTAATGAAATTTGCAAGTTCTATCTTACCTGTGCCTCCAGAAATTAAAGCAATTTCATCTTCAAGATGATTCGCAAATTCATTACTGCATGTTACAACAAAGTCTTTCGCATAGACATTGATTGTAACTTTTCTTTGATTATTGTTTGCCAAGAACTGCCTCTATTTTTTTGATCACATCTTCACTTTCAATATTTTTATTTTTAAGCTCTTCTTCCAAACGCGCAATTTGATTGTTTTTAGCTTCATTTTGTGCTTTTACGCTCACTAATTCATTTCTTAAATTTTCATTTATTTCACATACTTCATTATATTTAGCCAAAAGCTCATTTACTTTATCTGTCATTGTGTTGATTATTCTTTCATCATACATAATTTTTTGCCTTTATTGATTTTATATTTTAGAGTATTTTAAACACATATTGTAACAAAAAAAAATTTAATTTTGCATAGCTTTTTGTTTTAAAATTTAAATTTTTAGAAAAAATTTTGTGTAAAATTAGTAAAAATACAAGTTAGGAAAAATTATGTTTGAACTTACTAGCGAATTTAAGCCAAGTCCTGATCAAAAGCAAGCTATTGATGGTATAGTAAAAAGCATTAAAGCAGGCAATAAATACCAAACCTTGCTAGGTGTTACAGGTAGTGGAAAAACTTTCACTATGGCAAATATCATTAAAAACTTAAATATGCCTACTCTTATCATGAGCCACAATAAAAGCTTATGCGCGCAACTTTATAGTGAATTTAAAGGCTTTTTTGCAAATAATCATGTGGAGTATTTTATAAGCTATTATGATTATTATCAACCCGAGGCTTATATACCAAGAACCGATGTTTTTATAGAAAAAGACAGCTCTACTAATGAAGACTTAGAAAGATTAAGACTAAGCGCAAGTGCTTCGCTTTTAAGTTATGATGATGTTATTTGCATAGCTAGTGTTTCAGCAAATTATGGTTTGGGAAATCCAAGTGAGTATGTGGGTATGGTTTTGATTTTAGAGCTTAATATGCAAATAAATCAAAAAGAACTTTTAAAAAAACTTGTAGATATGGGTTATAAACGCAATGATAATTTCTTTGACAGAGCTGATTTTAGAGTCAATGGAGATATAGTAGATATATATCCAGCTTATTATGAGGATGAAGCTATTAGACTTGAATTTTTTGGCGATGAACTTGAGGCGATGTATCATTATAATATCTTAGAAAATAAAAAAGGTAAAGACTTAAAAAAATTTATACTTTATCCAACTAGTCAATTTAGCGTAGGTGAAGCTAGACTTAAAGAGGCTATAAAAGGTATAAAAGCTGAATTAAATAAACGCCTTGCTTATTTTGAAAATGAAAATAAACTCGTAGAAGCACAAAGACTAAAACAAAGGGTAGAATTTGACCTTGAAATGCTTCAAAGTACTGGCATGTGCAAAGGAGTTGAAAATTATGCCTTGCATTTAACAGGGCTTAAGAGCGGCGATACACCTTATACGCTTTTTGATTATTTTGCCATTAAAAATCAAGATTTTTTAGTCATTGTAGATGAATCTCATGTATCTTTACCACAATTTCGCGGAATGTTTGCAGGGGATAGAAGCAGAAAGCAAACTTTGGTTGATTATGGTTTTCGCTTGCCAAGTGCCTTAGATAATAGACCTTTGATGTTTGATGAATTTATTAATAAAAATTGTAAATTTTTATTTGTTTCAGCCACACCTGCACCTTTAGAACTAGAATTAAGCAAAGAAAATATTTTTTATCAAATCATGCGTCCAACAGGGCTTTTAGATCCTAAAATAGAAATCAAAGATAGTGAAAATCAAGTAGAAATTTTATACGATGAAGCTAAAAAAGTTATAGAGCGTAATGAAAGAGTTTTAATAACCGTTTTAACTAAAAAAATGGCTGAAGAGCTTAGTAAATACTACTTGGAACTTGGCTTAAAAGTAAAATACATGCACTCAGAAATTGATGCAATTGAGCGCAATGAAATCATCCGTGGCTTAAGAAGTGGTGCTTTTGATATTTTAATCGGGATTAATCTTTTAAGAGAAGGACTTGATTTACCTGAAGTTTCCCTTATAGCGATTATGGATGCAGACAAGGAAGGCTTTTTAAGAAGCACCACTGCACTCATTCAAACGATGGGACGCGCGGCTAGAAATGTCAATGGAAAAGTATTGCTTTTTGCTAAAAAAATCACAAAATCTATGCAAGAAGCTATCGATACTACCAATGAAAGAAGAACCCTACAAGAAGCTTATAATAAAAAGCACAACATCACACCAACCTCAGTAAAAAGAAACATAGAAGAAAGTTTAAAACATGAGCTTGAACAAGGAGAAATTTATCGTAAAGGCAAAGAACTTGAAAAAATGCCTGCGAAAGAACGCGCTAAAATAGTAAAAGAATTAAGAAAACAAATGCTAGAAGCAGCTAAAAATCTTGAGTTTGAGAAAGCAGCAATGCTTAGAGATGAAATTAATAAATTAAGAACTTTATAATCCCTTAAAATAAGGGATTATTTATTTGCTCTTTCTATATACTCTCCACGCACAGTATCAACACGGATTACTTCCCCCTCTAATACATGGAAAGGAATTTGCACTACTGCACCTGTTTCTAAAGTAGCTGGTTTTTTGTTTGAGCCTTGAGTATCACCTTTGAAATTTGGCGCTGTTTCAATAATTTTAAGTTCCATTACTTGAGGTACTTCCACACCAATTGCTTTTCCATTGTGAAATAAAACATCTACCATGGTTCCATCAAGCATCCATTTTTTAGCTTCACCCACATCTTCATCGCTAATTGCAACTTGCTCATAAGTTTGGGTATCCATAAATTGACAATTTTCACCATCATCGTATAGATATTGCATTTGTTTTTCTTCTAAATTTGGAGATTCACATTTATCCCCTGCATGGAAAGTTTTTTCCAAAACCTTACCATCGATAAAAGATTTAATTTTAATACGAACAAAAGCAGGACCTTTTCCTGGTTTTACATGTTGATATTCTACAATTTTAAAAGGAATACCATCAATTTCTATTTTTAAACCTTTTTTTAAATCTCCCATTCCATAAGAAGCCATATATTTTCCTTAATCTTAAAATTAAAAAATAATTGTAACAATTAAGGCTTATAAAAAGCCTTAAATTTCTGCATATTCTGCAAAAATACAAGCATCAATAGCTCTTAATTCCTCAAGCAAAGCTTTTGAAATTTTTGTATCAAGCAAAATTACAGCCAAAGCTTTTCCAAAGCCATTTCTACCAAGTCTAAAATCAGCTATATTGACATTATTTTTGGCTAAAATTCCGCTAACATTAGCAATAACTCCTGGTATGTCATTATTGTTTAAAATTATCATTTTCCCTTTTGGTTTAAAATCTACATCAAAACCATTTAACTCTACTATCCTTTGTTCATTTTCACCAAAAATAGTCCCTGAGATAGAAAGGTTAGAATTATCTGTAATTACTTTTATAGTGATTTTATTACTATAACCACTACTTGGTAGAATACAAGAAGAAAGTTCTACGCCCTTATCTTTAGCTACAAAATGTGCGTTAATATAATTAATATTCTCACCTAAAATTCCTCTTAAAACACTCACTGTTGCAAAAGTTAGTAAAGACTCATTATACTCGCTAATTTGTCCTTCGCTCTCAAGTTTAATAGCCTTAATAGGAGTTTTATCAAGCTGAGCAGCCAAAAAGCCCATTTTGGAAATAAGCTCAATATAAGGTGCTACAAAACTTGGTAAATCTTCAGTTTTAATCGGTAAATTTAAAGCATTAGGATAAGAAATTCCTCTTGCAGCATTTAAAGCTTGCTCGCATGCTTGGATAGCGATATTTTCTTGACTTTCTAAAGTGTTTGCACCAAGATGAGAAGTAACAGAAACATTTTCAAAGTCTAAAAATGGATGATTAGTTGCTGGTTCTTTATTAAACACATCGATACCAAGCCAAGCTATTTTACCACTTTTTAACCCCTCGCACAATGCATCTTCATTATAAAGACCACCTCTGGCACAATTTATCAATCTTACCCCATCTTTCATTTTAGAAATTTCTTCAAAAGAAATCATATCTGTTGTTTCTTTTGTTTTTGGCGTATGTATGGTAATAAAATCACTTTGAGTTAAGATTACATCTAAAGAATTCACACACTCTATACCCAAATCAGTCATTTTAGAAGCTACCACATAAGGATCATAAGCTATAACTTTCATACCAAAAGCTTTTGCACGTACAGCCACTCTTGAACCTATATTACCAAAACCTATAACTCCTAAAGTTTTATTCATAAGTTCAACACCATACCACTTTTCTCTTTCCCATTTTCTTTGTATTTTTAAAAAATTATGAGCATTTACAAAAGATCTTGCAGAGCATAATAAATGATTCATAGTAAGCTCAACTGCTGCTATGGTATTAGCCGTTGGTACATTCATTACTATAATGCCTTTTTTAGAGCATTCATCTATATCAACATTATCAACCCCAACGCCTGCTCTAACTAAAGCTTTTAAATTAGAACATGCATTGATAAATTTCAAATCCACATCCGTTGAACTTCTAGTAATAGCAACATCTACATCATTTAATTTTGTTAAAAGTTCATCTTTAGGCAAATGTGCTGCTTCGATAAGCTCAACATCATCAGCTTTTCTTAAAAGTTCTACGCCTTTGTCTAATATCGCATCACATACAATAATTTTTTTCATAACCAAACCTCCTTTAATTTTGCATTTATGTTGTAAATTTTTAATTTGTCGATCAGTGTATTTAATACTTTTTCATTATTTGTATCTAAATAAATTGCCACTTCATCTTTACTCTGTGTTAAAGTGTATTTGATAAAAAAAGAATGCAGAGTTTGCTTTAAACAAAACATAGAATAAACATCATTTTTATTTACATCGAGCATATAAAATTTTTGTTTTGGCTTTACTACAGAATCATCCATATTAAAACTCATATAAAATTCATTTGCTGCTGGAGAAAAATCATTGATTTTAATATTTGAAAGTTTATCTTGCCAAGTTTGTGGTAACTCTTTTTTTATTTCATCAAAAGAATATTTAACATTTTGTGAGATAGGTAAATTCCCAATATCTACATATCTCACCATAAAAATAAAAGCAATAAATAAAATTAGGCTTAAAAAACCTAAAATACCATAAAGGGTATATTTTTTCATTTTTTATTATAAAAGTTGATCTTTGATAATATCACCTAAAGTTACTTTGTCATTATCATTGATTTCATTTAACGCTTCTCTTTCTTTCATTCTTGCAAGGCTTTTTACGCTTAAACGAATTCTATTTTTCTTTTCATCAATGAAAACAATCAAAGCTTCTATTGTATCACCTACTTTTAAACTTGAAAAATCAATATTACCTAAATCCTCTTTATGAATAAGCGCATCAACGCCTTCTTCAAGCTCTACAAAAACTCCAAAATCTTTAATATCTCTAATTTTACCAGATATAACATCATTTACTTGGTGTTTTTGAGCATAAACTTGAACAGGACTTTTTTGTAATTCTTTAGTACTTAAAGAAATTTTTTGATTTTCTTTATCTAGTTTAATGATTTTAACTTCTACAACATCACCAACTTTATACATATCTTTACATTTATCACTTCTATTCCAAGAAGCATCTTCATTATGTAATAAACCTTCTAAATTAGCAATTTTTATAAAGGCACCAAAATTAGTCACAGAAGTAACGCTGCCTTTTAGCACATCACCTACTTTATACGATTTTAAAAACTCATCAAAAGGTTTTGCTAATAAATTTTTTAAAGAAACTCTAAGTCTTCTTTCTTTAGCATTAATTTCAATCACTTCCACATCAAGCTCTTGACCTTCGTTAATATAATCTTTTGGATTTTTAGCATTTTTATCCCAAGAAATTTCACTTATATGTAAAAATCCTTCTATATCATTTCCTAAATCTACAAAAGCACCATATGGTTCTATATTTGAAACCGTAACTTTAATAGTATCGCCAACTTCTAAACCATCTTTGATTTCATCCCAAGGATCAGGCATGGCAAGTTTTATAGATAAAGAAAGATGTTTTTTATCTTTATCATATTTAATCACTTTTACAGGAACTTTATCACCTTCATTATACAATGAACTAGGATTTACTGGTCCTTTATAAGAAATTTCGCTATAATGAACTAAACCATCAACACCGCCTACATCAACAAACATACCGTAAGTAGTGATTTTTTTAACAACACCTTCTATAATTTCTTCTTGATTTAATACATTTGAAATAATTTCTTTGCGTTTTTTTCTTTCCTCATCTACTATTTTTTTTCTAGAAACTACTATACTCTGAGCTTCTTTATCTATTTTTATAATTTTAACTTTAAAAGTTTTATTGATAATATTGTTTGAATCTTTAAAACTGCTTTGTGATTTTGGTAGGAAAAACTCCACTCCATTTTCATCCACAGCTACAAAGCCACCTCTATTTTTACCAATGATTTTTACATCAAATATAGTTTCATCATCTTTATAATTGTTAATAAATTCTTTAACTTTTTGTTTTCTTAAAGCTTTTTTATGAGAAAGTAAAGATCTGCCACCGCGAGAACCTACTATAGCAACTTCTAATGTATCACCTTCTTTGAAGATAAATTCGCCTTTTTCGTTTTGAATTTCTTCTGCTACTAAAATACCTTCTGATTTTTGTCCTACATTTACAAATACCTCATCGCCTTTAATCGCGACAATTATACCCTGTGTAGTTGCCTCCTCATCAGACTTAAAAGATTCTTCAAGCATTTGCTCAAAATCTTCTTCTATGATAATATCCTCTAGTCTGTTTTGAACTTTTTTGTTCACCTCGCTCATTGTGGTCCTTTGTTTTAAATTTTAATTGTTGATTATAATATTGTTTTCTTTAAACTTAGTTAATTTTGGCGTATTCTTTGATTTTTTCCAAAACCAAATCAATCACCCAATCAGGTGTAGAAGCACCCGCACTAATGCCACATTTTTCTTTACCGCTAAACCATTCTTTCTGAATTTCTTTTTCATTTTCGATTAAATAACTATCTTCACAATAGTTTTTTGCTATCAAAAAAAGCTGTTTAGTATTGGCTGAGTTCTTCCCTCCAACTATTATCATTACATCACTTTTTTTAGCAAGTTCATTGATTGCTTCTTGATTTTTAAAAGTCGCATCACATATTGTATTAAAAACACGCACTTCCTTAACCCTAAGCATTAAAAAATTTACAATTTCCATAAATTTTTCTATCTTTTTTGTAGTTTGTGATACTACTGCAATTTTAGAAGGCAATTTAATATCAAGCAATTCTTTTTCATCAAGCACTACATAAGCTTTAGTACTTACATAACTTCTAACCCCTTTTACTTCAGGATGATTTTCATCCCCAAAAATAACAACTTCATAACCTTCATTGCTCATTTGTTCACAAATTTTTTGAGGTTTAGTCACAAAAGGACAAGTTGCATCAAAAATTTCTATATCTTTTTGTTTTAATTTTTCTAAATCTTGCTTTGTAATACCATGGGTTCTAATGATGGCTTTTTTTTCTGCGTTTAATTCATTAATATCATTTAATGTTTTGACATTATAATTTTTCCAAAGTCTTGTGATTTCTTCATTATTATGAATTAAAGGTCCTATAGTAGCTGCATCTTTAATCTGCTCGGCTTTTTTAATAGCTCTTTTTACTCCAAAACAAAATCCATAACTTTTTGCTAATTCAATCTCCAATTTTAGCTCCTATTTGCTTTAAAATCTCAATAAAATTTGGAAAAGAAGTTTTGATACATTCGCTATCATCTATTTCTATTCCACATCTTAAACCTAAAATTAAAAAACTCATCGCTATTCTATGATCTCCAAAGCTTTCTATTTTAGCATTTTTAACTTCGCCACCTTCTACTTCAAAACCATCTTCAAATTCTTTTACTTTTATGCCACATTTTTGCAAATTTAATACAATTGATTTAATTCTATCACTTTCTTTTACGCGCAATTCTTTAGCATTTTTTATAATGCTTTTTCCTTTTGCACAAGCAAAAGCTATAGCCAAAGCTGGAATTTCATCAATCAACCATGCGATATTTTCACTCACATTTACCGCCTTTAAAGGCGTACTTTCAACACAAATTTCTCCAATACTTTCAAAATCTTCATTAGTAATATTATAAGTGATCTTTGCACCCATTTTTTCTAAAATTTTAAAGGCTTCAATGCGTGTTTTATTTAACAAAACATTTTTTAAGACTACTTTTGAATGAGGTAAAATACAAGCAGCTAAGGCAAAGTAAAAGGCTGATGATGGATCATTTGGTACACATACTTCAAATGCTTTTAATTTTTCTTTTAAAGGATTGATTTTGATAAAAGTTTTATCCTCATTTAAATACTCAATGCAAGCTCCCATTTTATTAAGCATAATCTCACTATGATCTCTTGAAAGCTCAACTTCTTTAAAATAACTTTCTTTTTTGGCAAATAAAGCTGCTAAAATTAAAGCTGATTTTACTTGAGCTGAAGCAATATTACTACTAAAGTCAAAACCATCTAACTTAGCCCCTTGTATGCAAATAGGCGCTAAATTTGCGTTAGCTCTTCCAAAAATCTTAGCTCCTAAACTCATCAAAGGCCCACTCACTCGCTTCATTGGCCTAGCATTTAAATAACAATCTCCACTAAGAACAAAAAATTCATCTTCAATAGCACTTAAAAAACCTATTAAAAGTCTCATAGCTGTACCTGAATTTCCACAATCTAAAACGCAATTTGGAGATTTTATATATTTTGGAGCTTTAATATAAATTAATCCATCAATTTCTTCAACTTCAGCTCCTAAAGCTTGAATGATTGCTAAAGTATGTAAAGTGTCTTGTGCTTTTAGATAATTTTTAATCTTACAAGTTCCTTGAGTAAGCAAAGAAAAAATAGCAAAGCGATGAGATATAGACTTATCAGAAGCTATATCTTCAAGCTCTACTTTAAAAGAATCAATAGGACTTATCTTCATCGAAGTTTTAAACCATGCTCATCATCTAAAGCTTTGATGATTTTATCAATATATTCAAGGATAATATTATCTTCTAAGGTTTTTTCAAAATCTCTAAATACCAAATTAATAGTCAAGCTATAAAAATCGCCTAAATTTTCATCTGTATATAAATCTACCACTCTAAAGCTTTCTAATCTTTCGATATTTAATTTAGCAATAGTGTGTTTGATTTTTTCATATTCAAAACCCTTAGGTATTACTATACTTAAATCCCTGCTCATAGATGGAAATTTAGAATATGCTTTAGCGGTTTTAAAGTCTTGTTTTAAGCCTTCCAAATCAAGCTCACAAATATAAGTTTTAACCAAATCCCTTTCATTTTCTATACTTAAATGTACTCTACCTACAAAACCTATACGCTTGCCATTTTTATATACATTTGCTTGTTCATATGGGCTTAAAAATGCATATTCTGATTTTTGTAAACTAAACTCACCTATAATGCTTTTTAATTCTGCTAAAAAGGTATAAAAATCCACTAAAACAGGCTTGGCCTTATTTGTGATTTTAGCTTCTTCTTTATAGCCACTAAAGATCATTGCAAATTTAGCATGCTCATTTGAAAACTCATCAAAAACACTACCACACTCAAAAAGTTTAATTTTCTTTTTTGAATTTCTTAGATTAAAGCTTACTGCATTTAAAAGATGATTTATTAAAGTACTTCTTAAAGTATTAAGTTCGTTAGTAATAGGATTAATGAGTTTGTTTTTAATACATTTAAATCCTAGCTGACTTAATTCTTCTTCATTATCCAAAACATAATGCACACTTTCAAAATATCCATTATTACTTGCTTTTAATCTTAAATTTTTAAGCTCTTGATAATCAAAATATACTTGATTTAAACGATTTTTTTCTCTAAATTCTAAAGCTTTTGATGGGATATTATCAATACCGATAATTCTTACTATTTCTTCACTAATATCAGCTATATTTACTATATCACTACGGTGAAGTGGAATTTTAATATTAAATTGTTCATCATTTACCACACTTATTTCAAAGCCTAGTTTTCTAAGAATTTTGACTAAATTATTTTTATCTATAGGCATACCAATGATTTTATCAACCTCTGTACCAAAAATCCCAATAATATTTGCTTCATTTTCTTTAAAAACTTGTTGGCTTCCTGAAAAAACACTCATTGCACTAATTTTTAAGCACTCATTAAATAAATACTCCATTCCCAAAGAAAGCTTAGGCTCACTACCTCTTAAAGAACGATATATAGTATCATTTTTCTTTTTATAAAAGGCTATTGCATTTGCTATAGTTTGAGGATGAGTATAGCTTGCTTCTATAATGATGATTTTACTCTCATCATTAATTTTAAATTTATCTTCTTGCTCTATACCTGCTAAAGCAATCAACTCATCTTTATAATAAACCCCATACTCTCCATGCTCTTGAGTTTTAATCTCTAAAACAATCTTTTCATCAATTTGACAATCTTGACAAAGCTTATGAAAATCATAAGCACAAAAAATCACTCCACTTGCATGAGTTGCATAAGTTAAAAGATTTTCTATGTTGTTATTTTTATATGCTTCAATCAAAGCAAGACGAATTTGTATCGTGATATTTAACTTAAATTCTTCTTTAATCTCTAGTGCCTTATAAGCAAAAAATCCTTCAACATCACTTTGATTTTTAACACTTAGTATTCTTCCTATACCTACGCTATTTTCACCTTCTTTTAAAGGATTTAATTCTTTTAAATTTAAATCAAGTGCTGCACTTAAATCTCTAGCAACACCATATAAACTCAAGCAATCCCCGCGATTTGGAGTAAGTTCTATTTCAATTAATTCATCATTAAACAAATCATATTCATTAAGAGCTTTTCCTAGAACTAATTCCCCCATACTTTCATCTAAAACCATAATGCCTTCATTACTTTTTCCAAAACCAAGCTCACTAGAAGAGCAAATCATACCCATAGATTCAACCCCTCTAAGTTTGGCAGGTTTTATCTCAAGTCCGCTAGGAAGCACTGCACCCACTAAAGATACGGCTACAAATTGATCTTTATCAACATTTTTTGCACCGCAAACAATTTGTAAAATTTCATTCCCAACATCTACTTTACAAATATTCAATTTATCTGAATTTTCATGTTTAACTTTTTCTAAAACCTTACCTATTACAACTTTTTGGGGAGCTTTAACACTTTTGAAACTATCAACCTCTAATCCTATGGAATTTAAAGTATTTACTATAGTTTGTGTTGATATTTCACTTAAATCAATCCATTCATTTAACCAATTTCTACTAATAATCATCTAAATTGCTCCAATAATCTTAAATCACCTTCAAACATAGAACGCAAATCAGGAATTTTATGTAAAAGCATAGCAAAACGCTCCACACCCAAACCAAAAGCATAGCCACTTACATTTTTATAACCAACAAATTTATAAACATTAGGATCAACAACGCCACATCCTAAAACTTCAAGCCATCCTGTTTGCTTACAAACCCTACATCCACAACCTTTACAAAACACACAAGAAATATCTACTTCAGCAGATGGCTCTGTAAAAGGAAAAAAGCTTGGTCTAAAACGCACTTTTACATCGCCAAACATATGTTTTAAAAAATGCTCTAGCATATCTTTTAAATTTGCAAAATTTACCTTATCACCTTCTTCTACCACAAGTCCTTCTACTTGATGAAACATAGGGGTATGAGTAATATCAAAATCTCTTCTAAAAACTGCACCTGGTGCTATCATTCTAATAGGTGGTTTTTGAGATAGCATAGTTCTAATTTGAACTGGAGAAGTTTGAGATCTAAGCAAGGTTTTATCTTCAAAATAAAAAGTATCTTGCATATCTCTTGCAGGATGATTTTGAGGTAAATTTAATGCTTCAAAATTATGAAAATCATCCTCGATCAAAGGCCCTTTTTCTATACTGAAATTTAAAGCTGTAAAATATTCTATGATTTTATCCATAGTTTGCATGATTGGGTGCAAAGCACCTGCATTTGAAGTTTCATCAAAAAAGCTAAAATCTTGCACATCTTGTTTCATTTTTTCATTTAAAGCTTTTTCTTCTAATTCTTTTAATTTTATTTGATAAGCCTCATTAAATTCATCTCTTGTTTTATTTAAACCATTGGCAAATTCTTTTTTTTCTTCACCTTGTAAATCTTTTAACTTTGCAAATTCTAAAGTCAAAATACCCTTTTTTCCTAAAACACTTACTTTTATATTTTCAAGCTCTGCTAAAGTATTTACAGAAGCAATTTTTTCTATCATATCTTGCAATTTTAGCTCCAACTAAATTTTTTTTAAACATTCTAATGTAAAATTATTTAAAATTAGCAAAAAATAACAAAAAAAAGGATTACTAAATGAGAGAAAAAACCGTATTTGAACTAATCGTAGAAGGAAAAATCCCTGCTAATAAAGTTTTAGAAAGTGAAAAATTTTTAGCTTTTCATGATATCAATCCTAAAGCACCTATTCATATTTTAATCATTCCAAAAGAGCATTTTGAAAACTTTCAAGAATTAAGACCTGAATTAATGAGCGAAATGACACAATTTATCCAAGAACTAGCTACTCTTTTAGGACTTGATAAAAGTGGATATAGATTAATCACAAATTGTGGAAAAAATAGCGGACAAGAAGTTTTTCATTTACATTTTCATATATTAGGTGGATTTGAGCTTCCAAAAAATAAAGAAACCCAAATCAATCCTCAATCTTTATTCTAAAAAGAGCTTAACTCTTTTTAGATAGCAGGACCAGCTAGTTTAAATTCTGCTCCTTCTTTTACATCTTCATAGCGTTTGAAATTTTCTATAAACATTTTTGCAAGCTTTAATTTAGTTTCTTCATAAGCTTTTTTATCCTCCCAAGTATTAACAGGGTTTAACAACTTACTTTCTACACCCGCTAATTCTTTTGGAACTGCAAGATTAAATAAATCATAGTTTTCAAACTCACAATTTTGTATGCTACCATCTAAAATCGCATTAATGCAAGCTCTAGTAGCTTTAATGCTCATTCTTGTACCTACACCATAAGCTCCACCGCTCCAACCGGTATTTACCAGATAAACATTTACATTATGCTTGATGATTTTTTCGCCCAAAAGTTTTGCATAAACAGTTGGATGTAATGGCAAAAACACTTCTCCAAAACAAGCTGAAAAAGTCGCAACAGGTTCGGTAATGCCTCTTTCAGTACCTGCTACTTTAGCAGTATAACCACTTAGAAAATAATACATTGCTTGTTCTTTACTGAGCTTACTAACCGGAGGTAAAACACCAAAAGCATCCGCTGAAAGGAAAATGATATTACTAGGATGACCTGCACTAAGGCTTGGCTCGTGATTTAAAATATGCTCTATCGGATAAGAAACTCTAGTATTTTCAGTTTTAGAACCATCATTGAAATCAACGCTTAAATCATCTTTTAAAACTACATTTTCTAAAAGTGCATTTTGCTTTATAGCTCCATAAATTTCTGGTTCACTTTGAGGATCAAGGTTAATGCATTTTGCATAACAACCTCCTTCAAAATTAAACACACCCTCATCATCCCAACCATGCTCATCATCGCCTATTAATTTTCTTTTTGGATCAGTTGAAAGAGTAGTTTTACCTGTACCACTAAGCCCAAAGAAAAGCGCTACATCACCTTTTTCTCCAACATTAGCACTACAATGCATAGAAAGTTTATTTTCTAGTGGAAGCCAATAATTCATCATAGAAAAAATTCCTTTTTTCATCTCTCCACCATACCAAGTTCCACCAATTACTGCTATATTTTTTTCTATGTTAAAAATGACAAAAACCTCTGAATTTAAACCATCTTTTTTATAATCTTCATTAATACATTTGCAAGCATTATACACCACAAAATCAGGTTTAAACTCACTAAGTTCTTCTTCTTTTGGACGAATAAACATATTTTTTACAAAATGTGCTTGCCATGCAATTTGAGTTACAAAACGCACAGCTTTACGACTTTTTAACGAAGCTCCACAATATGCATCTTGGATATAAATATCACTATTACTAAGTTGTTTTTTAGCTTTTGCTAAAAGCTTTTCAAATAATTTCTCACTAATAGGCTGATTAATCTTACCCCAAGCAATGTATTTTTGCGAAGGATCTTGTTTTACAAAATATTTATCTTTAGGACTTCTTCCAGTAAAAATCCCTGTATCTACACTAAAGGTACCATTTTTAGTACATACACCTTCATTATTGTTTTTTTCGTGCTTTAAAAGCTCATCATAGCTAAGATTGTGAAAAACTTGTCCGATATTTTCTAAGCCTAAATTTTCTAAACCTTTCATCTTTACCTCCTTATTTATAAGTCATTAAAGCTTGACCTTCACTTACGCTCTCACCAGCATTTACTAAAAGTTCTGCAATTTCTCCATCTTTACTTGCACTAATCTCAATTTCCATTTTCATAGCTTCAAGTACAGCTACAACTTGACCTGCCTTTACACTATCATTTTCTTTAACTAAAATTTTAAACACATTTGCATTCATACTTGCAACAATAGCATTATCACTTAATTGAGTTTTTGCAACTTTTGCATTATCTGCACTTACTTTTACAGCACTTTTAACATTAACATCTCTATCAAAACCTGCACTTACTTCTACATGGTATTTGTTACCATTAACTGAAACGGTAAATTGATTTTCATCGATAAGACTTGATTTTAATTTGCTATTTTTTCTAACATTAACCTTAGCTTCGCCTTTTAAGAAAGCTATGCCTTTTTCTTTACAAGCTGCAACGATAAAAATATTTTCTTCACTTGTTTCTAAATTTTCTTTTTCTAATAAGTTTTTAATATAAGCTATACTTTTGCTCTCATCAGCATCAGCAATATCTGTGGCTAATTTTGTAGTTGGTTCTAATTTTAATTGCTCGCTTGCAAGCTTAATTACTTCAGGATCTGGAGCAACGGGAGTTTTTCCAAAATATCCTAAAACCATTTTTCCATATCCATCTGCAATTTTTTTCCAAGGACCAAACATTACATTATTAAAAGCTTGCTGGAAATAAAACTGCGATACAGGAGTAACAGAAGTACCATAACCACCTTTTTCTACTACTTCTTGCATAGCTTTTATAACTTGAGGAAATTTATCTAAAATATTATTATCTCTCATCATTTGCGTATTAGCAGTTAGTGCTCCACCTGGCATAGGTGAAAAAGGTATTAAAGGATTCACCGCCGTTGCTTCAGGTGGTAGAAAATAATCTTTTAAACAATCTTTTAATACTTCTTCGTATTTTAAAATTTTTTCTTCATCTAAACCAAGATCAAAATTGCCTCCTTTTAGAGCATGAAGCATTGTTAAAATATCAGGTTGAGAAGTACCACCACTAACAGGAGCTGCAGCTAAATCTATACCATCAACACCTGCTTCTAAAGCCGCTAAATAGCATGCTATGCTTACCCCTGCGGTTTCATGCGTATGTAATCTTATATGCATATTTTCAGGCAGGTTTTTTCTAGCCATTTTAATAACTTCATAAATTTTATTTGGATTTGAAGTTCCGCTTGCATCTTTAAAACAAATACTATCAAAAGGAATTTGAGCTTGTAGAATTTCTTTTAAAATTCTTTCATAAAATGGCACATCATGCGCACCTTTACATTTTGGAGGTAAATCCATTAAAGTAATGGTAATTTCATGTTTTAAACCATGTTTAACTATACATTCTCCACTAAATTTTAAATTATTTACATCATTTAATGCATCAAAATTTCTTATTGTAGTTGTGCCGTGTTTTGCAAACATTTTTGCATGCAAATTGATAATTTCTTTACTACCTGTATCAAGTGCTACGGTATTAACCCCTCTTGCAAGAGTTTGTAAATTTGCATCTTTTCCAACGATGGCTCTAAATTTGTCCATCATTTCAAAAGCATTTTCGTTCAAATAAAAAAATAAACTTTGGAATCTAGCTCCACCACCAAATTCAAAATGCTTAATATCTGCTTCTTTAGCTGCTTCTAGGGCAGGAAAAAAATCATTCATTAAAACTCTAGCACCATAAACAGATTGAAAACCATCCCTAAATGTGGTATCCATCACATCAATTAACTTTTTAGCCATAATTTTTCCTTATTTTTACATCTTTGCAATTATAACTCTACTTTCTTAAAAAATAAATTTATAAAATTTGATTTAACATAATGATAATAATCGCAATAGGTGCAACAAATCTAAGTAAAAAATACCATACTTCAAAAATACTTCTACTCATAAACTTAGAAAATAAATTGTAAATTTTTATTTTTTCCACAAAAAATCCTACGAAAATAGCACTTGCAATAGCTCCAAGTGGGAGCATAAAATTAGAAGTTAATTTATCTAAAATATCAAAAAAACTTAAACCAAAAAAACTAAAGCTAGCCCCATAATTAGCACTAAAAGATAAAATACAACTCATTCCCAAAAGAAAGACTACAAAGCCTATAAAAACCAAAGCTTTTTTTCTTGAAATTTTATATTCATTTACAAGATAAAAAGTAAAAGGTTCTATCATAGAAACTGCTGAAGTAATCCCTGCAAAAAATAAAGCTAAGAAAAAATAAAAAGCTAAAAAATGTCCAAAGATAGCACCTAAATTAGAAAATAAAGTTGTTAAAGATATAAATACAAGCCCAGCTCCTTCTGCAGGATTAGCATTAAATTTAAATATAAAAGTAAATACAATAAGCCCCATCATCAAACCTATACTGATATTTAAAAGCACAATTATGGCCGAACTTGTAATTAAATTTGTATCGTCTTTTAAAGAGGCTGCATAAGTGGTAATACAACCTATACCTAAACATAAAGTAAAAAAAGCAAGACCTAAAGCTGTTAAAACAGAGTTTAAACTAAGCTTGGTAAAATCAGGATAAAACAAATAAACAAAAGCTTCCTTAAAACCATCTTGAAAAAAACAATATACTAGCATTAAAACAAGCATAATAAACAAACTTGGCATAATCCAAACATTAAGTTTTTCTATACCGCTTTTAACCCCTCTTGAAACAACAAACAAGGTAAGAAAAAAAGCAATTAAAAAATACAAACTACTTTCTAAAATACTATTTTGTATTAAATTTCCAAATAAAGCTCCTGCTTCTTGAGTATTACTAGGTAGATAATAAATCGAAGTTATCATATATTTTAAAACCCAACCCATAATAACAAGATAAAAAGATAATACAAAAATTCCACCGAGCATAAAAAATCCAGCAAATTTCCATTTTTGAGCATATTTAGTTGCTAAGCTTTTATAAGCATTTACAGGATCACTCTGACTTAATCTTCCCATAGCAATTTCAGCCAAAAATACACAAAATCCTATACTAATAGTCAAAAGTAAATACAAAAGTACAAAAGCAAAACCACCATTTTGGCCTACTAAGGTTGGAAATTTCCAAGCATTTCCAAGCCCTATAGCTCCACCTGCTACTGCTAATACAAAACCTATTTTAGAAAATTTATCATTCATTTTAATACCTTAGAAAAAAAGCTGTCTAGCCATAATTAAAATAACCGCTAATGGAGAAATGTATCTTAAAAAGATATACCAAATTTCAAAATATATCCCACGCATAAATGGGTAAAATAAAGTTTGTAAAGCTTCTTTTTTAAGCACAAAACCCACAAAAAATGCTGTAATTAAAGCAGAAATTGGCATTAGCAAATTTTGTATGAAAAAGTCTAAAATATCAAAAAAACTTTTCCCAAAGAAATTTAAACTTGGCGCGCTTACATGATAAAAAGAAAGTATAGATAAACTTCCAAGAAAATAAACAATCATACCCACAAAAACCAAAGCTTTTTTTCTTGAAATTTGATAACGATTTATAAGATAAAAAGTAAAAGGTTCTATCATAGAAATAGCCGAAGTAATCCCTGCAAAAAATAAAGCTATAAAAAAGGCTATGGCTAAAACATTTCCCAAAAATCCTAACTTTGCAAAAAGCGTTGTTAATGATATAAATATAAGTCCTGGACCTTGTTGAGTAGGATCAGCTCCGAATTCAAATATAAAAGTAAATACAATAAGTCCCATCATCAAACCAATGATAGTATTAATAATGATAATATTTAAAGCACTACTTATAAAATTTGTTTTATCAGGTAAACTTGCTGCATAAGTTAAAATCACACATACACCTAAAGACATACTAAAAAATGCAAGCCCTAGTGCATCTAATATAGAATTAACACTTAATTTTGAAAAATCAGGTACAAATAAAAACTCACTTGCTTT